>JALFSR010000069.1 GCA_022778745.1 Clostridiales bacterium | reverse complement strand
GATTTTACACAGGCTACAAAAGATTTGCTGGCGAATAGAGTGGGGTGGAAATGTAGTAATCCAAACTGTAGAAAGGGAACTCGTGGAGCAGCAATTGAGAAAGAAGATATCATAAATATTGGAGTGGCAGCCCATATAACAGCGCATCAAAGGGTGGACCGAGATATGATGAAAGTTTGACTCCACATGAAAGAAAATCATATGATAATGGAATATGGCTGTGCCAATCTTGCTCAAAACTGATTGATTCAGATGTTGACCGATACACGGTCGATAAGCTGAAAAAATGGAAAGAAATATCAGAAGAGATGGCTATTTTAGATATGGAAGAAAGTGGAGAGAGCGGAAATAATAAAGACAGAGATATTTTGAAGTTTTTTCTTCAATGTTTTGATAGGCCGGCATTTAGAGATCCAATATATCAAGAGGGATGCATGGAAGATTTTGATGAGGCTATTGCAGACACAATATTAGCCCTGAATACCGGGATACTTAGAACCAGGGAGGGTCATATCATTAAGGAATCTTCTGGAAAATCTGCTTTATCTAATAATGAATGGAAAGAAAAATTGGATGTTATTGGAGATATGCTTTCTGCATTAAGGAAGAGATTAAAAATAGCAAAAAATACTGGCGCCTATTCAATGTATGGTAAAGGAAATGTTATGTATTATTTTTATGACAGGGAATTGGAGGCGTGGTTTGATTCGACAAGATGTGAAATTTTGAAAGTATTATCCGATGTGTGTGAAGATGCGGGCTTTGAGGGATTAAGATTTCCGAAACATAAAGAGTACTGATAATAAAAGATACATATAGAATGAATAAAAAAGTGCAGATATTTTGCTGATTAACTGTTATGGAGAAGTGTTATGAATAAAAAATATCAGATATTTGTGAGCTCTACATATAATGATCTAAAATATGAGCGTCAAGTTGCAATTGATACCATTATGAAACTACGGCATATACCAGCTGGGATGGAATTATTCTCTGCTACTGGAGAAAACCAATTTGAAATGATTAAACCAGTTATCTACGAATCAGATTATTATCTGTTAATTGTTGCTGGAAAATATGGCACGATTTGTGAAGATACCGGTCTTAGTTATACGGAGATGGAATATGATTTTGCAGTTCAAAATCACAAGCGTGTGATTGCCTTTGTTAACGATGATCCAGATAATTTACCATTGAGTGATAGAGAAGTAACAGATAAAATGAGGAGAAAGCTGAAAAAATTCCGTAAGAAGGTTATGACAAATAAAATGGTAAAAATGTGGCATGATAAGGAAGAACTATTGCAGAGCATTCCCATAAGTATAAGTACAGTTATCGAAATGTATCCATCCAGCACTTGTTGGATTCATGTGGATGAAAATGATATTTATACTCCTATTGGAAACTATGTTGCATTAAAGGAATGGCTTCAAATAGATATAAAAGATAATGTTGAACTGTATTATAATAATATGGAAAAGTCTGTTCTTCAGCTTAAGAAAGAAGCAACTGGATTATGTCTTGCAATAGACGTACCTGAGAAGAGTACAGAGCTATACATAGATGAGTTTACTGGGTTAAGCATTAGAATGACATCTGAAACCAGAGACTGGGCAAGATATGTTCTTAATGAATATCGTTTGTTGATTGATTACTCCTTAAAGGCGGATGAAAAAACTTGCATGTGGATAGAAATTAAAGGGTATTCAATTGAAATGTATAAACAGGTAATTCCACTGGAAGTAGGAGAAGAAAAGCAGATATCAATTTTTCTTAAAGATTTTATGGATGATGCAGACGATTGGAAGAAAATTAAGGAGATATGTGTGGTATTTAGACCGGCGGAAAAGAGAATAACTGGTATACTAGAGGTGCAAAGCATGAAATTGGGAAGATAAGATGTTTTGATGTATAGTTATTGGCATACCCTCTCACTGGCTTGCGTACCATAAATTGATACAATGCACCCTTGGCTGTCTTATGAACATAGAGTTGCTTATGTAGATCATGTAGGCGCTGATTTAATAGCTACAGATAAAAAAGAAAAAAGATATGCAATTTCAGTTAAATCAAGAGTATTTAAAACTGATGGACCTCAGCAACCATTTGACGTTGATCAACAACAAAAACTAGTATCTTTTGCTGAAGATTTTGGTTTGATTGCAACAGTGGCATTTGTTTGTATTGATAAAATTGAAATTAATAAAGACATAAATATTGATGTATATATTATTGAATTAGAAGATTTTCGAAAATTAGCAAATAAAGTAAAAGGGATAACTTCTACTGGAGCAAACGGGGAGATATTACACTTTAGTAATGCACCGAGAAATCAAAAATATTTACAAAATAATGAGCTGATAAATTTTCATAGATTAACTTTAAAAGCCAATAATTAAACTTTTTGTTTTGCTTATGGGAAGTAAAGCAGACGAAATGTACTGAGAAAATCTTGAGCAGGAACATAGATAAATGGCAATATAAATTCTACAGTTAGTGTTATATACGGAAAGGAAAAACAATGATAAATAAAAGAATTTTGAAAGAGGAGAACATGTTACTTCCTATTGAATACGATATGGGAAGTTGTGAGAAGGCAATATGTAATAGGTTGAGTGAATTTGAAAATTTATTGAAAAAGTACTCTATAGATGATAAATTAATTAGTTTGATAGGTTTGTTCCGCCATAATCTTGAGGAGATGTATAGAGAGTATTATCTTGGACATCAAAATAAGGCATATCAGGCTTTTAAAAATGCTTTATTGAATCAGGTAAAGGGAATGAATGTTGTTACTGCGACATTGCCAAAGGAGTCATTGTATCGTGCAAGAAAAAATGAGGGAAATTGCGATTATAAAAATAGCGAAATGTTTCATATAAAGTATGGATTGCGTGGAAAAGTGCAGACACAGAGATTTAGTTTTCCTGGATTGCCTTGCTTGTACTTAGGATGTTCTTCTTATGTTTGTTGGCTGGAATTAAATAGACCACAATTTGATCAGTTTCAAGTAGCTACAATAAGACAAAAGGATGAAAGTAAGAATTTTAAAGTGATTGATTTATGTATTCATCCGCTGACATACTATAATGAATTAGTACAATGTGAAAAAGGTGGTAATTCCGAACATGACTCTCTTGATATAATGAAATATTTGCAGTGGTGGCCTATTATGGCTGCCTGCTCTATTGCGGTGAAAAATGAAGAAGATTCGTTTAAACCGGAGTATATTTTTCCACAGTTTATGCTTCAGTATCTTTTAGAAGAAATAGACGATGAAGATTGTGTTGGGATAAAGTATATATCCATAAAAGCCGGAAAAGTGTCAAAAAAGCAATATGAATCAGATTATAGAACTTACACGAACTATGTTATTCCAATTAAAACATCTAATGAAACCGTAAATGGTTTTTGTGGATTTTTAGAAAAGGAGTTTGGTATTGTAAAAAATTATTCTGTAAGAGAATTACAGGTTTTGACAGACTCAATTCGAGAGAGTGGAATTGAATGGCAGGAATTTGGTGTTGAGAAGGAAATACATCCTTTGGATGAAGCAAAGCTTTTTGGAACTAATGATATGTCGTATTTGTATTCGAAAAGCATTTTCCGACGCATAGAAACTGTTCTTGAAAATGAAGATATGGATAATATAGCGATGATGGCAAGTTGATTATATCGCCAATTTCCAGTGAAGATATTGATCGCTTATTTGACGAATAATAGTGTATGTATGAACGTATTATGAAGTATATGAGATTACTTGTATGAGGATCCCGTGGCACGGAAAATCTTTGTAGAGACCGTGCCCGGTATAATGAACTGTGCAGGGCAGGTAGGGAGGTCGATTTCGGAAAAAACGGTTTTGTTGCATGAACAAACTTATCAATATAGACCCATAAAGTTATCTTTCATGACAACGAATAATAAGAAATCTATGGTAACATCCTACCCGTAGTGGTAAATTATTCTACAGGAAAGGGTGCGAA
>JALFSR010000029.1 GCA_022778745.1 Clostridiales bacterium | reverse complement strand
GAAATTGATTTATCAATATAATGTGTATAAGCCAAAGGGACTTTTGCGCCCATAAATAATGAAACACATCTGATAGCCGTAAAAAAATGGATATGTTAGCTTATTACAAACATACCCATTTTCTAAAGTTAATGACATTGTGCAAATAAGCGGTTTTTCCACTTGTATGCATGTCCTTTCATAAAAAATGAAACCTCTTTAAATAAATAATAATATAAAAAAGCCAAATCTTTTGAATATAAAGAATAACCACCCCAAATTATTCTAAAATCATGTGAAAAGAATGGCAATTTCAATTAAAAGAATATTGTAGCAAAATTGATTTTTTCCCTGATATAATTGTAATATACTATGATATTTCCGAAATAGCAAGAAAAAAATAGGGTATAGATTTGAAAATTTTACGATATTTTGATTTGATATATAGATTTTATTGTAAAATAGTACAAACTGAGGTATAATACAAAAGATATAATTGTTGTGAAATGAGTAAAGTGGATATTTATAGTTTGTTTTGCTGTTAAGAAAGGTGGTGTTATTGTAGTGGAAGAATATGTTAAATTTGACATGCATTGCCATACAAAGGAAGGTTCCGTAGACGGCAAGGTCATGATAGAGGATTATATAGCGGCATTAAAGAAAAAGGGTTTTGGAGGAATGCTTGTATCAGATCATGATTCTTATGATGGCTATCGTCAGTGGAAGAAAAGTATTAAAGGAAAACGCCATAAAGATTTTGTTGTGTTAAAGGGAGTTGAATATGACACGATAGATTGTGGACATATGCTTGTAATTATGCCAGAGGGAGTAAAATTACGTGTGTTAGAGATGAGAGGACTGCCAGTGTTGGCATTAATTCAGATTGTTCACTATTTTGGAGGAATCGTAGGACCTGCGCATCCGTATGGAGAAAAGTATGTAAGCATTATTAAGACGCGAAGAAAAAAGGGAATGATCGACTTGATTATGAAACAAGTGGATTTTGTAGAAATTTTTAATGCATGTGAAAATGCCGATGCAAACCGTGCTGCGATGCGGTTGGCAAAAAAATATGGAAAGCCAGGATTTGGCGGAAGTGATGCACATCGTTTGGACTGTATTGGAATGGGATATGCGCGGTTCCCAAGTTGGATTCAATGTGAGTCAGATTTGATTGAATATGTAAAATCACGTCCGAGGATTGCCTGTGGAGGAACATTTTATCATCGTACTACGAAGGAAAAGATTGGAAGATGGAATAAAATTTTAATTAATTCATTTTTTGTTTATAATAAAGTTGGAGGATGGGCAAAGAGCCATAAGCGTACAAAAGAGTTAAAAAAGTATTAAAACAATTTATATAAATGCAAGAACAATAAAAAAGTTAAAGAAGGGAAAGAAAATGCGTTACGAAATAAAAGGGGAGACATTGCCAGTTGTAGTATGTAAATTGGAACAGAATGAACAAGTGATTACAGAAAGAGGTTCCATGAGTTGGATGTCGCCGAATATGAAGATGGAGACGAGCGGAGGTGGAAATATTGGAAAGGCATTTGGACGATTAGTGTCAGGAGAGGCAATTTTCCAAAACATTTATACTGCAAAAGGTGGTCCAGGATTAATTGCATTTGCATCAAGTTTTCCAGGCGAGATTCGCGCAGTAAAAATTACACCAGGCAACGATTTAATTGTTCAGAAGATGGCATTTCTTGCATCAGAAAGAAATGTAGAATTATCTGTATTTTTCCGTAAAAAAATCGGAAGTGGATTGTTTGGCGGAGAAGGATTTATTATGCAGCGGCTGTCTGGAAACGGAATTGCATTTTTGGAAATCGACGGATCAGCGGTTGAATATGAGTTGGAAGCAGGACAGCAGATTATTATTGATACTGGATATTTGGCAGCGATGTCAGCGACTTGTTCGATGGATATTCAATCTGTTCCAGGAATAAAAAATATGCTGTTTGGTGGAGAAGGATTATTCAATACAGTTATTACGGGACCTGGAAGAGTAATTTTGCAGACAATGCCAATTAACAATGTAGCAAAAACACTTCAGCCGTTTCTTATAACAAAAAGCTAAAAATAAAACTACTGTAAAATGCTTATTCAATAAAAGCTCATTGGTCTTATATACTTTCTGGTATATCTGGAATTGAAGATATATAAGAACTCAATGAGCTTTAGATGTTGAAGTGTCAGTGTATAGAAGATACTAACATAGAAAAATAGCGGTCTTGCGCAAAGCCGGATGCACTGTATAACACTAACAGGTCTGTAATTTTATTTTTAGTTATAAAATCTTTGATATTATCGGAATAAAATCGTGGGTCAATGACTGCGGTGTATGCAAAATGTCCTGCGGCAATTGGGGCAAAGCAATTGGCATAAGAATCTTTTATGATGAGAAGACGGCGTGTTGAAGAAGAGACGGGATTAGTTGGAGTGATTTCAATTAAACCGTAGTTGCCTCCGAGATAGAGACTGTACTGATCTCGTTTGGACAGTGCCGTCAAATCAAAAAGACTTGTGCGTGTTGTATCGGGATTTTTGTTATAAATCGCTGTAAAGGAAACAAAACGATTTGTATACGTATGGATGGAATCAGGTATAGTGGCAAGCGGAAGCTTCGCATTAATTGTTCCATAAAAATTAGAAGAAACGGTTTGGATATCAAAATTTTCCTTTTTATAAAGTATGATGCCAAGTGAATTTGCCCATGTCTCATACGCATAAAATGCTCCTAATGACGTCCAGTGGTGGTCAGTGCGGTAATAAATTTCCTCATTTGCATGGTCAGACAATGTATGAGAGACTGCCATACAAAGAGAGGAAGGATATCCCACTTGCTGTTCAATTTGATTCAAAAAGGAATCTTGACTGTAAGGATGAGCAAAAGGCGGAAGCTTTTCTGTTAATATTTCTGATGCCGTTGGGATAATCATAATACGACTATTGACTCCTACTGTTTGTAAATAAGTGTTTAGACAAGCAAGAGAGTCAATATTTTTTTGTGCCTGTGCAGATGAAAAGGTCAAGGAATCAAAGGATTCCATAAAATAATTGTCTTTTCCAACATAAACATTATTAATTTTTGTCTTTCCTATTGTGCGTTCCATTTGAGCATGAAATGAAATCCATGTATCTCGAAATGGAAATTGATCGGAAAGATAAGACTCATATTCTTGGCCAAATGTTCCATTCATAAGCTTATGTGTGGAAAAATTTGGTCTTGTTTGAAGAAAACGATTTTCTTTTTCAGAAAAGAATGTCTCAGGAAAAACAAGACTGAAAATGGTAAAGCTTCCAAGCAGGAAAAGGAAACAACAAACAGTAATACGTTTCATATAAAAATCCTTTCAAGTTGAATAGATCGAGTGGCTTTACGTTCTTATTTGGCAATTGTATTTTAAAATCGAAAATATAAAAATGGATTATACGTAGCATCGACAAGATAAACAATACAAAGAAGAAAGATTATCATACACGCAGCCGTTTTTAGTGCTGCTGGAAGCCGAATGCGCAGATGAAGCGAGCCGATTGTACACAATAAAAATAGCAATCCATAATTTGACAGCAAAAATAGTGTTTGGCTGTCAATCAAATGATCCCAGGAACAAAACATAATACGGATATAATGCAGTCCATAGTTGAGTCGTTCAAATGCAAATAGTACCCATCCAACTGCGACAATAACAATAGTATAGATATGCATAAAAAATCCGGTCAATTTGCTGCAAAGATGAGAACTGGGTGATTGCAGATAATTAAACAATCGAAGAAGAACAAATTTCTCTAATACGATCCAGAAGAAAAACCAAAGTCCCCATATAACAAAGTTCCAGCTTGCACCGTGCCATAATCCTGTCAATCCCCATACAATCAGCAAATTGCGCAGCTGCACAATAGAACCGTTGCGGTTGCTCCCAAGAGGGATGTACACATATTCTCGAAACCATGTTCCAAGTGAAATATGCCATCTGCGCCAAAATTCGGTAATGCTTCGGGAGAGATAAGGATAATGGAAGTTCTCTGGAAAATGGAAACCAAACATGGAGCCAAGACCAATTGCCATATCGGAATATCCAGAAAAATCAAAATAAATTTGAAATCCAAATGCAAATGCCCCCATCCAAGCAGTCATTAAGCCAAGATCACTGCTGCCTGCAGCAGAAATTGTATCCCAAAGCAGCCCGATAGAGTTTGCAAGAAGTACTTTTTTTCCAAGACCGATCGTAAAACGAGAAACGCCTACTGCAAAGCTCTCCCATGTCTCGTCACGTTTGTTGAGTTGTTGAAAAATACTTTTGTAACGTACGATTGGACCAGCAATCAGCTGTGGAAACAATGAAATATAAGTGCCAAAGGAAATAATATTTCGCTGTACAGATGCCTCTCCACGGTAAATGTCAATTGTATAAGACATTGTCTGAAAAGTATAAAAAGAAATTCCGATTGGAAGTGTAACTTCAGGAATCGGAATTAAAACTCCAAAAATAGTATAAATTGACTGTGCAAGGAACGATGCATATTTAAAGAAATATAATAAACTAAGGTTAATTATGACAGAAGAAGCCACGATAATACGTGCTTGTTTGATCTGATGACGGTCTTTAAAATGCTGTACAAGCAGTCCATGTGTGTAATCAACTACAGTAGAAAATAACATGAGCACGACATAAATAGGTTCACCCCACGCATAAAAAATAAGGCTTGCAATAAAAAGCACTGTATTTTTTAAGAAACGTGGAGTGATGAAATAAACACAAAGAACTGCTGGCAAGAAGCGGAATAAAAAAATTAAACTGCTAAAAACCATATAAACTCCATAAATGAGATGAGATCTTTGTTTGTTTTATTTAAAGAACTGGTTGACAGCATCAACAGCCTTTTGATTATTTTCTTTTGCTTTTTGTAAGAGTTCTTCTTCTGAAGCTGTGATGTCATCAATTGGACCTCTTAAAACAAAGAAAATATAGTTTCCATGTACAACAACTTGAGATGCCTGAATTTTAATTGCATTTGCTGGATATTGGAAACTGTCTTCCTTTAACATAGTCTGATAAGCAGTCAATGCTTTCTCTACATCAGCAGCTTTTCCATCGGCAGCATGAACTGCTACAAACTCATCATTTTGAGCACTCATTAACGCTGTGATAGCAGAAATCTCTGTATACATATCAGCGGTCAGTCCGTAACGTTCCTCAATCATCTCCTGTGGAACTTCTTCTAATGCGATGTCATAATCTGATCCATAAACAGATGTTACGGCGTCTGTTACTGCTTTTAAGTCAACGGTCTTTTCCTTACCGCATCCAGTAAGTAAGGAAAACAGAAGCAGAACAGTAAATAGAATAGAAAAAGACTTTTTCATGGCTGTGTTAGGTACGCAAATTCATAGTATTTCCTAATCAGAAGCGTACCATCCTCCTCTCTTGTAATAATTAAAAATTTTACTTTTCTCGTATTTGCAGTATAACAGAAAAGAAGTTGTTTAGCAATAGAAAAAGCTTGTAGAATGTACATTTTTCGCAGGATAAAAATGGAAACTTTGAGGAGGGGTTTGATATGTTGTAATTCTGGATAAAATGATGTTGGGGTCAAAAGATAGTTTGACCCCATGATACCTACGGATTGCTCTGCACTACGTGCTCTCGCAATCCTAGAAACATTCGAAATTCACGCTAATCGGGCTACTTTCTCATGTTTTGCGGGTCCTAAAATCATGCTTTTTCATGCAAGCATGAAACGCATGATCGTTTGATCCTGGTATCATAAAATAGGAATATTCAAAAATATCAGAGCATATATTTACCGTAGATGGGCTTGCTGAAATAAGGCTCTCATTAGGAAATGGAGGCTGTTATGGAATTATTAAAGAAAAATATTCATATGAGCAAAATAAAGGGAAAACTTGTGACACAGATCACACTAGATGAAGATTTTAATGTGCCAGACACAAAGCCAGATATTTCGCGTATGATTTTAAAACAAGGAGAAATTATGCTGGAGTTGGTCAAGCAATCGGAAGAGAAAGTACAAGTAAAAGGGAAACTGCAGTTTGATCTACTTTATGGAACGGAAGAGGGAGCAAATCATTTGCAAAATTTTCAAGGATTTGTGCCGTTCGATGAAGGAATTAATTATAATGATTTAGAAGCAAGTGACCATGTGAGAGTAAAAGCAGAAATTGAGGATATGACAATTTCACTCATCAATTCCAGAAAAATTCGGGTAAATGCAATTTTAACGTTTGAGATTTGTGCGGAGAGTATGTATGATGAGGAGGCAGCACAATCCGTGTCGGGCGAACAGACAGCACAAACGCTGACAAAAAATTTGGAAGTAATGCAAGTTCGTGTGCAAAGAAAAGATACATTTCGTGTAAAAGAAGAGATTGAACTTTCAGGAAATAAACCGAATATTGATCATTTGCTTTGGAAAGGACTGAGCCTTCGGAGCGTAGAATGTCGTCCAATTGATAAGAAATTATCACTTCGGGGAGAGATGGTATTGTTTGTGCTTTATGCAGGAGAAGAAGAACATATTCCGATGCAGTGGCTTGAAAAAAATATTGCATTTAGTGGTGAAGTTGATGTACCAGAATGCAATTTGTCGATGATTTCCGCCACAAATGTTACGTTAGTACATAAAGAAATTGAAGCAAAGCCCGATTATGATGGGGAAAATCGAATTATAACAGTTGATGCTGTATTGGAATTGGATATGAAACTGTATGAGGAAGAAGAAATCCAGATTTTGGAAGATGTTTATTCTCCAGAAAAAGAGATAATGCTTCAATATGGGCAGGCTCATTTTGAAGGGCTGCTCGTAAGAAATAGTGCAAAATGTAAAGTAGTAGATAAGATTCATGTATCAGAGGCGGAGAAAATATTACAGATCTGTCATAGTGAAGGCTGTGTAAAGATAGACCGTATTATTGTAGTAGAAGATGGATTAAAAGTAGAAGGGGCGATTACTGTAACAAGTCTTTATATGGCTGCGGATGATAAAGAGCCGCTGCGTTCCCTTGCGGGAGCAGTTCCATTTTCTCATATTGTGGAAGCAAAAGGGATTGATGAGAGCTGTATATTCGAGCTGACACCGAGTATTGAGCAGCTTACTACAGTGATGCTTGGAAATAATGAAGTAGAAGTGCGTGCCGCACTGACATTAGATGCACTTGTACTGTCACGTATGGATCAATCAACGCCAATCAGCATTCAAGTGATGCCGCTCAATGAACAGAAAGTAGAAACAATGCCAGGAATTGTCGGGTACATCGTACATTCTGGAGATTGTCTTTGGGATATTGCAAAAAAATTTTATACAACAGTTGACGTAATTAAGGAGACAAATGGGCTTACAAATGATACGGTCAAACAGGGAGATCGTCTATTGCTTATTAAAAAGACTCAGCAGTTATAAAATAAGAAGTTCTCAATATATAGAAAAAATGATACAAATGTATATATTAGATGCCGACTGTTTTCTAATTCTATGTAAGAGGACTCCAAAATCAGGAGCCTCTAATCTATAGAAAGCAGCCGGCAAAAACCTTGAAGAGCGGAGGACCGCTGTAAAAAGCCGTACTGCGGATTTTCAGACCGCCTGCGGCAAAAATAATAGATTCGATGTTACTATATGATATGTATTGCACCAAAATTGGTGCATATCAAACAAAAAGGAGCTGTCGTGACAGCTCCCTGCGTAAATAAGGATCAAAGTAGGGGAAAATACTTTGATCAAAAATTATTTTAAGCTGAGATATTCGTTGATTTTAGCAACTAAATCATCAGGATTTAATCCATGAACCATAGCAGCTTCTTCCAAAGATTCCATTTGGGAAGATGGGCAGCCTAAACAATGCATACCAGCAGCCATTAAGATTGGAGCAACGCTGGAATCTAAAACTAATAATTCACCGATTGTAGTAGTTTTTGTAACCTGAGCCATGATTTCTTTCCTCCTAAACTAAAATAAAATTGAATGATCATTTTATCCGTTTATTGATAAAACAATTGAAAAAAACACTCAATGAGTGTATTATAGTACATTTTTGTTGGATTGGCAAGGACAAGTTAAAAAGCAATAAATTTTTTGATTTGGGTATAAAAAATATTATTTTTATGAACAATAACTATTTACAATAAAAATTATGTTATAAAACAATAAAATTGTAATAAAAATTGTAAAAGTCATGTTCTGTATTTGGATGTTTTTTGAATAAAGAAAGGAAATATGTATAGCAGTATTGGAGAAAAAATTTTCACTATTGTCTTATAATGCCAATAACGGAGGAAAAGCTATTGATTATTTTTTGCAAAAGTGATAAAATAAAAACAAAAAATCAAAAAAAACATTGTGACAATCGAAGATGTGTTTTTGATGGATGATTAAAATTTTGAAAAGAAAAAACTAGTTATAAAAGTAGCTTAGCTGCTTTATAAGTATAACAAATTTAATGATTGAATTGTGTTTATTACGATTGAATCATAACTTATTAAGGAGGAAAATTATGGCAGTATTAGTAACAGGAGGAGCTGGATTTATTGGCAGCCATACATGTGTTGAATTATTAAACAGTGGATATGATGTAGTTGTAGTGGATAATTTGTGCAATTCCAGTGAAAAGTCATTACAGAGAGTGGAAGAGATCACAGGAAAGAAAGTAACATTTTATAAGGCTGATCTTTTGGATCGAGAGGCTCTTGAACAAATTTTTGAAAAAGAAACAATTGATTCTGTTATTCATTTTGCAGGATTAAAGGCAGTAGGAGAATCCGTACAGAAGCCATTGGAATATTATCATAACAATATTACAGGAACATTAATTCTTTGTGATGTTATGAGAAGTCATGGCGTGAAGAAGATCGTATTTAGTTCTTCTGCTACTGTTTACGGAAATCCAAAGACAGTTCCGATTAAAGAAGATTTCCCATTACATGTAACAAATCCTTATGGAAGAACGAAGTTAATGCTTGAAGAAATTTTCCGTGACTTTGCAGTTGCTGATCCAGAATGGGATATTATTTTACTTCGTTATTTCAACCCAATCGGTGCACATAAGAGCGGAAGAATTGGAGAAGATCCAAAGGGTATTCCAAACAATTTGCTTCCATATATTACACAGGTTGCAGTTGGCAAGCTTGAAAAATTAGGCGTATTTGGTGATGATTATGATACTCCAGATGGAACGGGCGTTCGTGATTATATTCACGTAGTAGACTTAGCAATTGGTCATGTAAAGGCAATTGAGAAACTGAAAAATAAAACAGGCGTATTGACATACAATCTTGGAACTGGACAAGGTTATAGTGTATTAGATGTTGTAAAGAGCTTTGAAAAGGCAAGCGGTATTCAGATTCCTTATCAGATCAAGCCACGTCGTCCTGGTGATATTGCAACATGTTATGCAGATGCTACAAAGGCAAAGGAAGAATTAGGCTGGGTTGCACAGAGAGGCATTGAAGAAATGTGCGAAGATGCATGGAGATGGCAAAAAAATAATCCAAATGGATATGAAGAATAAAAATACAAAACTAGGAGGATGTGATATGAAGAAATATTGCATTGGCGTAGATGTAGGTGGTACATCTGTAAAGTTAGGATTATTTTACCATAATGGAACAGTATTAAAGAAATGGGAAATTCCTACAAGAAAGGATAACAATGGAGCAAATATTATTCCAGATATTGCTGCATCTATTCGTTCCGAGTTAGTAAATGAGCAAATTCCACTTACACAAGTATCTGGAGCTGGTATGGGTGTACCAGGTCCAACGATGAGCAATGGATATGTTAGCCGTTGTGTAAATCTTGGATGGGTAGATTGTAATCCAGCACAGGAATTGAGCAATCTGCTTGGTATTCCAGTAAAGGCAGGAAACGATGCAAATGTAGCTGCACTTGGCGAAGCTTGGAAGGGCGGAGCAGAAGGCTACGAAGATGTTGTTATGATGACACTTGGCACTGGCGTTGGCGGCGGTGTTATTATGAATGGAAAGATCGTTGCAGGTAATCGTGGTCTTGGTGGAGAGTTAGGACATATTATAGTAAACCGTGACGAGCCAGATCATTGTAACTGTGGAAACAAAGGTTGTCTTGAGCAGTATGCTTCTGCAACAGGTGTTGTTAAGATTGCAAAGCGTTTGTTGGCAGAACGTTATTCAGAATCCGCTATTCGTAATGTAGAACCTCTGTCTGCAAAGAAGGTATTCGATGCTGCAAAACAGAAGGACGGAATTGCAATGGAAGCAGTTGAGACACTTGGCAATTATCTTGGAATGGCAATGTCCATCGTAACTTTGATAATTGACCCAGATGTTTTTGTAATCGGCGGCGGTGTATCAAATGCTGGAAAGATTCTTATTGATACAATCGAGCATTATTATAAAAAATACCTTACTATTTCAGAAAAAAGAGCAAAGATTGTTCTTGCAAGCCTTGGCAACGATGCTGGAATCTATGGTGCAGCAAGAATGGTATTAGATGATACAGTAGTGGAAGAATAAAATAATAAGAAACGTCACTGTAAAATGAATACCGTCTGCTCATATGAGCGGATAAATAGAATATAAAAAGTTTAAGAAATTTTTTACATAAAAATCACGGCTTTTGAGTCATTATAGAGCGGAATCGAATAAGTGAAACAAAAACAGTTTCTTCGTTGAATATTCCGTTTTATTGATCACGAAGCCGTGATTTTGCGTATCATAGTTTTATACTGTTTGCAGCATCCAATATGGGATAAATGCTGCAGTCTTTCTATCAGATATCAATTTGAATGATGTCTTCATTAATTGAAATTTTTATTTTTGATAAATAACGTTTTTTAAACTGCGCCAATTCTTGTTTGCTCATATCTACTCTTGTATTGCTGACTGCTCGCTGGAGCAGTTCCTTGATTGAAATACTATGTTCTTTAAAATAGCTGCGCATTTCCATTAACAAAGCTTCTGCTTGAATGGCTTCCAAATTGCTGGAACAAAAATCATCAATATAACAATAAGAGATATCTTTTTCTTTCATTGCATTAATAATGGCAGAACTGCTCTTTTCATATTCAACCATTACCATAAAGCGGCATTCTGGCATTTCTGTAATTAATCCCCAGTAATCGGAATCGGATGATACTAAAATAAAGGAATCAATATGATTTTGGTAATATTCCCGGCATGTTCCAACAGCTAATTTCATATCAACGAGGGATTTATCATCCTTGACACGAGTTACGATTTTATGTTCTACAGATATATTTACAAACTTATTTAATAACTTCCATCCAGTTGACGTGTGAATATCATCATATAAAATAATTTTTTTAACTTTTCCGATTAGGGAGGATTCCATATTACTTAACATAGAATAGAGTTTAAATAAATCAGCATTCTCACAATCTACAACAATAGCAATATTTTCACTATGTTCGATAAAACTGAAAATATTTGCTTTTGTATAATCACTTGCATCTTTTAATTTATTTTTGTCATAAAATACTTTTCCATGAATGCCATAAAGGATTTTTACGAATTTTTCATCATTTAAAAGAATATTTCCATCGTCTTGTGCTTTCCATTGAATAAACATCTGGTAAGGATAACGATCTAAGTGATTTGTATAATAGCCCCAAACGGTTTTGAGCTGCTTACCTTCTGATACTTTAGGAATAATAAATAATTCACGAATATAATCCCAATTGATCCAAAGAGGAAACCAATTTCTGCAGTCAGCGATTCGCTTTTTGATTTCTAAACTGAAATATATAATATATTGATTTAACTGCCAGTTCGCATGGATCACTTCTATCCCATCTGCTTCAAGATCTTTTAGCAACTCTGGTGAAACGTATTCTGGAAGGGTATTTAAATTTCTCATATTAAAAAATATTTCATTGTTAATTTTTTTATACTGTCTAAATAATTGTGTACGCAATGCGCATAAGTTGCGAATGATTCTTGCAGCGGGATCTTGGTTCATTAATTGAAACCAATTATATTCTAATGTACTAGTTTCGCTTTCAAAGATTGATTTATTTACGCCAATTAAAAAACCGACTTTTGAAGTAATCTCATAAGTGTTATTAAGATAAGTAGGCGGACTTTCGGCTGGCATTGCAGCCGTTTCTTGTTCATCGGATATTGTTTTTGTCAATATCATAATTACCTCCTGTATGATTATATAGATTTGTGTGAAAGATAGTCTTAATTATATCAGAATTGCAGAGTATTTACAATGTTTTACAAAAAAAATCATGTTAATGTTTGGCAAAATATTACTATACAAAACAAAAATTGTGTGATAAAATAACAAAAACGAAAAAAATTTTGATGAAAGGGTCAGTCATGAGTCAACAAAAAGTAGATAAATATAAAGAATATAAGAAAAACAGAAAAGAGATTATTGCAAAAGAAAAGAAGAAAAAAATGTTGGCAAGAGCTGCTGCATGGATTATATTAGTTCTGGCAGTTTGCGGTGTTACGGGATTGATTGGTGTATCGGCGTATAATAGTTATCAGGCGAAGCAGGCATTAAAACCAAATTATGAAGCGACTGGTTATGAGTTGGCAGATTTTGCAGGACTAGGAGAAACAGAAGAAGCAGAGGAAGAATCAAGTTCCGATGATGCAGTGCAGCCATCTGATGCAGAAGAACAGAAAAAATAATGAGTATCATGAAGAATGAATAATAATGATTGGAGCTGTTGCGTTAAGTTGAGATCATACACGATATAGCATTGTTAAAACTATATCATGCAGGTTTTATTCTTAATTGTAATGGCTCCCTTTTATGCGAAAGCATAAGGTAATTCTTAGGTATCATGGGGCGAACTATCTTTTAACCTTAATATCATTTTAGATAATAATTTAACATGAGGAGACCCCGGCATCAATAAATGATGACCGGGGTAATTATGAAAAACCTATATGCAATATAACCAAAAACAAATGGTAACTGATTTCTTCTTATATAAGAATCATAAAAAACAAATGTGAACAAAATGTGTCTAAATTATAAATAAATTATAAAATATTATAATTTTTGCATAAATATATCAAATTATAAAAGGAAAAATTTAACAAAATATATAGCAATTATAATATGATCTCTATAAAGAACTGCCATAAATGCTGTCTGATCATTCTATTTTTAGGTCGCAGTGTAAGATGGGAGAATGAGTTGTTTTTTTTATGTAGGTGTGGTACACTCTATTATAAATGGGAAATAATCCAGAAAGGGGAGAATACGATTGGCAGGCGAAGAAAGAAAGATATTTATAACAGGACATAAAAATCCAGATACGGATTCTATTTGTTCGGCGATGGCATATGCAGCATTGAAAAATCAGATTAGTGATAAAAAATATGAGGCAAGACGTGCAGGAGAGATTAACGAGGAGACACGATTTGTATTAGAATACTTTGGTGTGGAAAAACCAGAACTTTTGCAAGATGTCCGTACACAGATTAAGGACATTGATATTCGCCATACAGAAGGTGCACAGAGGGATTATTCTTTGATGAAAGCCTGGAAAATGATGAAAAACTTAAAAGTTGTGACGCTTCCAATTACAAAAGATGGACGTTTGGAAGGTTTGATTACAATTGGTGATATTACAAGAAGCTATATGGAAGAGTATGATTGCCGTGTACTTTCTAATGCATGTACAAGTTATAAAAATATTTTGGAGACGCTCGAAGGTGAGATGATCGTAGGAGATATTGAGGGTTATTTTGACCATGGAAAAGTACAGGTAGCAGCAGCGAACCCTGATTTTATGGAAGATTTTATTGAAAAGGGCGATTTGATTATTCTTGGAAATCGTTATGAATCCCAGCTTTGCTGTATTGAAATGGAAGCAGCTTGTATTGTTGTATCATCAGGATCTCCTGTGTCACGTACAATCCGAAGTCTTGCTGCATCAAGAGGTTGTCGTATTATTACGACTCCATTTGATACATTTACTGTGGCTCGTTTGATCAACCAGAGTATGCCGATTAGTTATGTTATGTCTACTGATAATTTGAATTTGTTCCATCCAGATGATTATATTCAAGATGTTCATGACATTATGGCAGTAGTACGACATCGTTATTTCCCAGTTGTCTCAGATGAGGGTGATTATATTGGTATGCTTTCTCGAAGAAATTTACTTGGTGCGAGAAAAAAACAAGTGATTTTAGTAGACCATAATGAGAAGACACAGGCAGTAAATGGTTTGGAAGATGCAGAGATATTGGAAATTATTGATCACCATCGCCTTGGAACAATCGAGACAATGACGCCAGTATTTTTCCGTAACCAGCCACTTGGATGTACGGCTACGATTATTTATCAAATGTACCAGGAAAATGGAGTAGAGGTTAGTCCACAGATTGCAGGACTTCTTTGCAGTGCAATTATTTCCGATACATTATTGTTCCGCTCGCCGACATGTACAGCGGTAGATAAGATGGCAGGAGAACAGCTTGCAAAAATTGCAGGAATTAATCCAGAAGAATATGCACGAGAAATGTTTTCAGCAGGCAGTAATTTATCTTCTAAAACAGAACATGAGATTTTTTATCAAGATTTTAAGGAATTTACAGTGGAAGGTCTGAACGTTGGAGTTGGTCAGATTAGCTCGATGAGTCAGGATGAGCTGGAAGAATTAAAAGAACGCCTTCTTCCATATATGAAGCAGGAAATATTAAAAAAAAGTATGGATATTATGTATTTTATGCTTACAAATATATGGGATGAATCAACACTTTTATTATGTATTGGTGATGAGGCAGAAAATGTTTTATTTGAGGCATTGAATGTTCGTCTTACAGAAGATACAGTAAGATTGCCAGGCGTAGTATCAAGAAAGAAACAGTTATTGCCAACGATCATTGCTGGAATTCAGATTATGAAGGGAAAAGGATGATCGGCTGTGTATAAAACGGAAAAAGTGTGACAGAAAGGAGATGCTGTTCGTAAAAGAAGATCAGCATAGAAAAATGGGAAAACAATTATGGAGACCGGGAAATATGGTCTATCCAGTTCCGGCGGTTATGGTAAGCCTTGCAGATAAAAATGGAAAGCCGAATATTATTACAGTCGCATGGACAGGTACGGTCTGCAGTGATCCTCCGATGGCATATATTTCTGTCAGAAAAGAACGATATTCACATCCAATTTTAATGGAGACGAAAGAATTTGTTATTAATCTTACAACAAAACAGTTAGCAAAGGCAACTGACTTTTGTGGAGTTCGTTCTGGAGCAGAAGTAGATAAATTTCATGAAATGCACCTGACTCCAAAGAAAGCAAGTAAAGTAATGGCACCGTTGATTGAGGAGTCTCCTGTTAATATTGAATGTAAAGTAAAACAAGTAATTGAGCTTGGCTCTCATGATATGTTTTTAGCAGAAGTGGTAGCTGTTCAAGTGGACGAAGCATATATGGATGAAAAAAACCATTTTGATTTAAAGGCGGCAGGACTGATTGCATATTCACATGGACAATATCTGTTGCTTGGAGAAACAATAGGCACATTTGGATATAGTGTGCGTCGGGATCATGCAGGCAGCAAAAAAACAATGACGAAAAATGCACAGGTGAAGAAAATAAATCGTAAGAGTCATATGGAAGTGAAAAAAGCAGGAAGTAATAAACGGCGTGCAGAGAGAAAAAACAAAAATAATCAATCATAAATGGCGAGGAATATAGACATGAATATTACATTGATTGGAATGCCGGCATCAGGCAAGAGCATGGTTGGCGTGTTGTTAGCAAAGCGTCTTGGAATGGATTTTGTAGATGGAGACCTTTTAATTCAAAAGCAGCAGAAGCGATTATTAAAGGAAATCATTGAACAGGAAGGTTTGGAACGGTTTATTCAAATTGAAAGTGAAGTTCATGAAAACCTTCAAGTGGATCAGGCAGTGATTGCACCTGGGGGAAGTGTCATTTATAGTGAGAAAGCGATGAGACGTCTCCAGTCTCTTGGAAAAATTGTGTATTTAAAAGTTTCATATAAGGAGATTTCAAAACGTCTTGGTAATTTAAAAGAGAGAGGCGTTGTACTCAAAGACGGCATGACTTTAAGAGATTTGTACAATGAACGAGTTCCGTTCTATGAAAAATATGCAGATATTACAGTAGACGAGCATGGATTATCGGCAGGTGAGATTGTAGATTATTTAAGAAAAAATTGGTTTTCGCAAGCAATGCTTTCTTGAGATATTTAAAGTTATTTACAAATAATAAATCTGTGATATAATAGAGAAAGGTATATTCTGTATACCAAAAGAAAAAAGTGGGATGGGAGTATGCGATGGAACAGTATATTATAAAAGGCGGTAATCCGTTAGTTGGAGAAGTTTCCATTAGTGGTGCGAAAAATGCAGCACTCGGCATTTTGGCAGCGACGATTATGGCCAATGAATCTGTTTATATAAGTAACTTACCAGATGTTCGAGATATCAATGTGCTCCTAGAAGCAATTGCAGATACTGGCGCAATTGTAGAGCGTCGAGGAAGACATGATGTAAGAATTAATGGTGCGACCATTAATAACTATGTTGTAGAGAATAATTTTATTAAGAAAATGAGAGCATCATATTACTTATTAGGAGCTATGCTTGGAAAATATCATCATGCAGAGGTATCACTCCCTGGCGGATGTGATATTGGAAGCCGCCCGATTGACCAGCATTTAAAAGGGTTTCGCGCGCTCGGTGCCACTGCCGTTGTGCGTAATGGAATGATTGTAGTAGATGCAAGACAGTTAGTTGGAGCTCATATTTATTTTGATATGGTATCTGTTGGAGCTACGATCAATGTTATGCTGGCAGCTACGATGGCAGTCGGAAGAACAGTATTGGAAAATGTTGCCAAAGAACCTCATGTAGTAGATGTAGCGAATTTGTTGAATACAATGGGTGCAAATATTAAGGGTGCAGGAACAGATGTGATTCGTATTGAAGGTGTTCGTTTATTACATGGAGGAGATTATTCCGTAATTCCAGATCAGATTGAAGCAGGAACATTTTTGTTCGGTGCTGCTTTAACAAAAGGAGATGTTACAGTAAAAAATGTTATTCCAAAGCATTTGGATTGTCTGACATCAAAATTGAGAGAAATCGGATGTGAAGTCAGTGAATGTGACGATCAAGTAAGAGTAGTAGCAAAGCAGCGTTTGAGATCTGCAAATGTAAAGACGCTTCCATATCCAGGATTTCCAACGGATATGCAGCCACAGATGACAGTGGTATTAGCGTTGTCCGAAGGAACAAGTATTGTGACAGAAAGTATTTTTGAGAATCGCTTTAAGTATGTAGATGAATTGAGAAGAATGGGCGCGGAGATATTTGTAGAAGGAAATTCAGCGATTATTCGAGGTGTTCCGGAATTGACGGGAACCCCAGTGACAGCGCCAGATTTGCGGGCTGGAGCAGCACTTGTACTTGCAGGATTAGCAGCAGATGGAGTTACTGTAGTAGATGATATTAAATTTATTTTAAGAGGCTATGAAGATTTTGCAGAGAAATTACAGGGTTTGGGCGGAGAGATCAAACTAATAAAAAATGAGCATGAATTACAAAAGTCACGTATGATGATTGTATAGTGCAAATGATAAGCTGTTGTTGACGAAAGTTGACAGCAGCTTTGTTCTTAGAATAAAAAGAAAGGAAGAAAAGAATGAAAAAATATTGGATTGCTGCAGCACTATGTCTGATGATCGTATTATGCAGCGGATGTGGCAAAAAGCAGAATGAGACAAAGGCGGCTAGTGTAATAACAACGGAGGAAGAACAGACAGATTTTCCTCAAACAGTAATGCTTTATGGAAATATTTACATAGAAAGCAAAGATGGGATTACAACAGGTACACTTCCAGCTGGATGGGCATTTGTCGGAAAAATAATTAACGATGAACAGCTTCCATTAGATGGAGACTTGTATGGAGTTGGATGTAAAAAGGATAGTGAAGTTTACTACAATGAACAAATACCACAGGAAATTTATATTGCGAGCGGAGAGGAACAAAAATTATATAAGAAGCTGGTAGTAGAAAATTTGAATTGGCAGTATATTGCATGGGAAGGAAATTTATTTGTTCGGGTAAGCGATTTAATGGAAAGTTCCAAAGCTGAGCAGTTTAAAGATGTGCCGACTGCAGTGATTCAGCTTCCAGTACGGGCACAGTGTATCGGAAATGTCGTTGGAAAGTCTGCCAGTATAGAGTATCCAGTTAATAATTTAGAGATGAATGTGCCAGATTATGACCACATGAATGTATGTTCTGACCAAGATAATCCAAATTATATTTACGTAGAGACATTTTTTCATTCAGTAAAGCGATATATTGTGTTTATCAAAACGGAAAAGCCATCCATACCACGATAATCTGGTCGAATCAAGAAAATCTCTGCTGATATTAAGCAGGAATTTGTTTGTGTTAGAGAATAGTAAAGTAAAAAGATTCTATAAAAAAGTACTTGAAAAATCAATTGTTTGACGCTATAATGAAGCAGAAACAAATATATTTCAATTTTCTTATTCAGAGTGATGGAGATACAAAGGATCTATGAAGTCACGGCAACCCCAAAAATGGAAGGTGCCAACCTGAGCGAGTAATCGAACAATAAGAGGATTTATAAGAATTTAGTCCGTCCTATTATTGTTTAGGACGGTTTTTTTCTGATAAATTCCAAAAAAAGAAAGGAAATCAATAATGGAAAAATTTTTATTTACTTCAGAGTCTGTAACAGAGGGACATCCAGATAAAATGTGTGATCAGATTTCAGATGCAATTTTGGATGCATTAATGGAAAAAGATCCAATGAGCCGTGTTGCATGTGAGACTTGCACAACGACAGGACTTGTTATGGTTATGGGTGAAATTACAACAAATGCCTATGTAGATATTCAAAAGATCGTAAGAGATACAGTAGCAGAAATTGGATATACAAGAGCAAAGTTTGGATTTGATGCAACAACTTGTGGTGTTATGGTTGCGATTGATGAACAGTCCAGCGACATTGCAATGGGTGTAGATAAGGCGTTGGAAGCAAAGAAAGATGAATCTGATGAAGATGAACTTGATGCAATCGGTGCTGGAGATCAAGGTATGATGTTTGGATATGCTTCTAATGAGACAGAAGAATATATGCCATATCCAATTGCACTTGCACATCGTCTTGCAAGACAGCTGACAAATGTAAGAAAAAATGGTACATTATCTTACCTTCGTCCAGATGGAAAGACACAGGTAACTGTGGAATATGACGAAAATCACAATCCAATTCGTCTGGATGCAGTTGTTCTTTCTACACAACATGATCCAGATATAACACAGGAACAGATTCATGAAGATATTAAAAAATATGTATTTAACCCGATTCTTCCAGCTCATATGGTAGATGACAATACAAAGTTCTTTATTAATCCAACGGGTCGTTTTGTTATTGGTGGACCTCATGGAGACAGTGGTTTAACAGGACGTAAGATTATTGTAGACACATACGGTGGAGCAGCTCGTCACGGCGGTGGAGCATTTTCAGGAAAAGACTGTACAAAGGTTGACCGTTCTGCAGCATATGCAGCTCGCTATGTTGCAAAGAATATCGTTGCAGCAGGATTGGCAGATCGCTGCGAGATTCAGCTTTCCTATGCAATTGGTGTAGCACATCCAACATCTATTATGGTAGATACATTTGGAACAGGTAAGCTTTCTGAAAGTCGTTTAGTAGAAATTATCCGTGAAAACTTTGATTTAAGACCAGCTGGAATTATTAAAATGTTAGATTTAAGAAGACCAATCTACAAGCAGACAGCAGCATATGGCCACTTTGGAAGAAATGATTTAAATCTTCCATGGGAGAAGTTGGATAAAGTAGAATTATTAAAGTCTTATCTCGCATAATATGATGTTAGATATTATATTTGAAGATTCTCATATTTTAGTTGTAAGAAAACAGGCAGGGATAGAATCGCAAGGTGGAAAATCATTGTCAATGGACATGGTTAGCTTAATTAAAAATGAGATGATGTTTCGCCAGAGAAAAGCAGGAATAAAAAAGGAACCATATGTCGGAGTAATTCACCGTTTGGATCGCCCAGTAAGCGGTGTTATGGTGTATGCAAAGACACAAAAAGCAGCGGCGGTATTGAGCAGACAAGTGCAGCAGCATATGATGCAGAAACGATATTATGCATTGCTTTGCGTAATGCCTCCACAAAAGCAAGGGACTCTTAGAGATTTTCTTGTTCATGATAAAAAAACAAATAAAACTTATATTTCAAAAAATACAGATCCAGCAGCAAAAGAGGCAATTTTGCAATATCAGATAGTAGACCGGAACAAGTTTCAAGGATTTGATTTTATTCGTGATACGCAAGAACAATCGTATTATCTTGCAGATATTTTGCTCATGACAGGCCGTCACCACCAAATTCGGGTTCAATTTGCCAATATCGGGTGTCCACTTTGGGGAGATGTAAAATACAATCCACAGTGGAATTATTCTCAGCCATCTAATCGGATTGCGTTATGTGCGTACGAGTTGACATTTACGCATCCAATTACAAATAAAATAATGAGCTTTCATTATTAGATATAAGAATTATTAGTGTAGTCGAACAGTAAAATTGGATAACTAATATCATAGTAAGCTGCTATTATGAGAAAAGAGAATGACATTTTTTACTATATAAATTGAGAATAGTTTTTTCGTTTCTCCACATACTGTAGGTGTACAAAACATAAAGTGTTATAGAAGGGACGAAAGATATCTCATGAGCAGCAAACAAAAGAGAGCAATATCTTTAATTGGAATTACCGGGGCAGTTTATTTGATATTTCGGTACCTGCTGCCCTTGGTAATTCCATTTTTTGCTGCCTGGGCAGTGGCACGGATCGCATGGCCGTTTGTACGCTGGCTGAATACAACGTGCCGAGTTCCAATTACATGGGGAGCAATGATTGGTGTTAGTTTGTTATGCACTATAGTAATGATCAGTTTACTGCTGATTGGTGAAAAACTATTGCAGCAGAGTGTGTATTTTGTGGATAGCTTTCCTATTTATATGGAACATTTTTTGCAGATGATTTATGGAGCATGCAGCCGCATTGAACGATTTTTTCATTTATCCAATGGCTGTGTAATGGAACAGCTCGGCAGTATGACTGCAGATTTGCAAAAACAGATAACAATGACAGCAGTTCCGTATATTATGAATGGATCAATGCCAGTTATTAAATCATTTGTGAATTTATTTACGACTGTTACGGTTACGATATTGGGAGCTGTTTTGATTCTACAGGAAAGAAATCGGATTCAGCAGTGGAAGCAGACTTCTCCATTTCGGCGTGAAATTAAGCTGCTTACTACAAGATTAGGAATAATAGGTGGTGCATTTATAAAGACTGAACTCAGTATTATGGTTATTACTATGGTGATTGTGATGGTTGGGCTGACATGGATGAGAAATGAGTATAGTGTACTGCTTGGTGTTTTAACAGGACTAATCGACGTGCTTCCAGTGTTTGGAAGTGGAACTGTCTTTGTGCCATGGATTACATGGAAGTTATTATCAGGAGAGTTTATGACGGCAGCAGGGCTTGGCTTAATTTATCTTGCGTGTTATTTTGTACGTGAAGTAATGGAAGCGAAGCTGTTAGGACGCTATACGGGAATCAGCAGTTTAGAAACAGTTGCTGCGATTTATATTGGATGGCAATTATTTGGAGTAGCAGGATTATTTTTAGGACCAATTGGATGGATTTTAATAAAGGAGATTGACAAAACATGGAATCTATCTTAAAATAAACCCATCAACGTTGAAAAGAACTAGTACGTGTAAACGAGCTGCCAGAGAGAATGTCAGAGGCTGAGAGACATTTCAGTGACGTGCGTGGAACCTATCTTGGAGTTCTGTATGAAAATACAGCGTAAACCGGCGTTAACGGAAAGGAAGAGAGCAATTAGCTAATTAGGGTGGTACCGCCGATAACTTCGGTCCCTTTTTATGGGATGGGAGTTTTTTTGGTTATATTAGGAGATTACCAGTAGGAGGAGACGTTATGGCAAAGGAAAAGAAATTGGTAGAGGCAATTACTTCCATGGAGGAAGATTTTGCACAGTGGTATACGGATGTTGTAAAGAAAGCAGAATTAATTGATTATTCAAGCGTAAAAGGATGTATGGTAATCAAACCTGCTGGATATGCCATCTGGGAAAATATTCAAAAAGAGTTAGATGCTCGTTTTAAAGCAGTTGGTGTAGAAAATGTTTATATGCCAATGTTTATTCCAGAAAGTTTATTAGAGAAGGAAAAAGATCATGTAGAAGGATTTGCTCCAGAGGTTGCATGGGTAACTTATGGCGGTTTAAATCCATTGCAGGAACGTTTATGTGTACGTCCAACTTCTGAGACATTATTCTGTGATTTCTATGCAAAAGATATCCAGTCTTATCGCGATCTGCCAAAGGTATACAATCAGTGGTGTTCTGTTGTGCGTTGGGAAAAGGAGACAAGACCATTTTTACGTTCTCGTGAATTCTTGTGGCAGGAGGGACATACGGCTCATGCAACTGCACAAGAAGCAGAAGAGAGAACAGAATTAATGTTAAATGAATATGCAAGATTTTGTGAAGAAGTGCTTGCTATTCCAGTAGTAAAAGGACGTAAGACTGACAAGGAAAAATTTGCCGGTGCAGAAGCTACTTATACAATTGAGGCATTGATGCATGATGGAAAGGCATTACAGTCTGGTACAAGCCACAATTTTGGTGACGGATTTGCAAAAGCATTTGGCATTCAGTTTACGGATAAAGATAATAAGTTAAAATATGTGCATCAGACATCATGGGGTGTAAGTACACGTATGATCGGTGGTATTATTATGGTACATGGAGATGACAGCGGATTAGTATTACCTCCAAGAATCGCTCCAACACAAGTGATGGTAATTCCGATTGCACAGCATAAGTCAGGCGTATTGGACAAAGCAAATGAATTAAAGAATGAATTAGCAGCTAAGTTCCGTGTGAAGTTAGATGACAGTGACAAGGGACCTGGATTTAAGTTTGCAGAGCAAGAGATGCGTGGTATTCCAGTTCGTATTGAAATTGGACCAAAAGACATCGAAGCAGGTCATGCAATTATTGTACGCCGTGATACAAGAGAAAAGATTATTGCAGACCTCAATGAAATCTCTGTAAAGGTAGCAGAAGTATTAGATACAATGCAGAAAGAAATGTTAGAACGTGCAAGAGCACATAGAGAAGCGCATACATTTGAAGCACGTACTTATGAAGAATTTAAAGATATTGTAGCAAATAAGCCAGGTTTTATTAAAGCAATGTGGTGTGGAGATGAAGCATGTGAGTTAAAAATTAAGGAAGATACGACTGCGACATCCCGTTGTATGCCATTTGAGCAAGAAGAATTATCAAATGTTTGTGTATGTTGTGGAAAACCTGCAAAAACTATGGTATACTGGGGCAAAGCTTATTAATTAACGATTGAGAATAATGCAGATAAAGAGAAGAGGGGAAGAAATCGTTACTAAGTGAGCTTTAATTCATATTGAGGAGGAAGGAAACGTGAAGTGTCCAAATTGCGGAACACAAAATGAAAACTATGCACATAGCTGTAAAGTCTGCGGAGAAAATCTGGTTACTCCAATGGATGATAGTTATTCTTGGGCTGATACCGTTGATGTATGGAATGGTGTAGAGGATCTTTCAGAAGAAGAACAAGAAGAACAGCCCGTTCCAAAGCAAAAATCACGTCGAAAAAAATCGGTAGAAGAACATTTTGATGAAGAACCAGAATCCTATTTTGATGGAGATTCTCCAGAACCAGATGAGGATGACGAGGATGACGAAGATATTGTAGCAGGGTCAGTACAGAAAGCAGTTTTATTTGTTTTAATCGGCTGTCTTGCAGTTGTATTAGTAATTATGTTAGTTGTAGCATTTAATATGATTAGTAGGGACAAAAAGCAGACAGATCCATCGAACAAAGTGACGGTATCTGCTTCAGCATCTAACTATTCAACAAGTCAGAAAGATAATACAAACCCTGTTACAACAGAAAGTGAGTCTATTCGTGCATCAGAGAGTGTACTAGAATCAATTACAGATAATATTTCATCATCAGAAGATATCAGTGCATCTGAAAGTATGAATTCATCAGAAGATATTAACTCATCAGAGGATATTGAGACACCACAAGAAAGTACACCACAGGCAGCAAATCCTGGTGTTTTATCAGAAGGTGGCATGACGTATCAAATTCAAAATGGTGCGGCGACATTAACAGATGCAAAGAGTATGGGAGGAGTTGTGACGATTCCTCAGCAAGTAAATGGAGTGCCAGTTAGTTTTATTGCAGATGGTGCATTTCAGGGAAATGTAGCAGTAAGTAAAATTGTTGTTCCAGATGGAGTAATTACAATTGGTGTAGATGCATTTAATGGATGTAGTGCTTTGACAGAAATTGTTATTCCAGATAGTGTGAAATTAATTGGGGAAGGTGCATTTAATTATTGTCCGAAGTTTGTAATTTATTGCAATCCAGGATCTTATGCAGAATCATTCTGTACTCGATGGAACGTAGAACATAGACCAATTAACTAGCTGCCAATGGAGGTGTTTAATGAATATTTGTATACCAGAAAAAGCAGCTTACATAATTGAGAAATTAGAGCAGGAAGGACACGAAGCCTACGTAGTAGGCGGCTGTGTCCGGGATGCTCTGCTAAGAAGAGAGCCGGAGGACTGGGATATTACCACCTCCGCTTCTCCATTTCAGGTGAAAAAAATATTCCGACGTACGATTGACACAGGAATTCAGCATGGAACTGTAACAGTTATGCTCGAAAAAGAAGGATTTGAAGTGACAACGTATCGGATTGATGGGATATATGAAGATGGCCGTCATCCTGCTTCAGTAGAGTTTACATCAAAACTAGAAGAAGATTTAAAACGAAGGGACTTTACAATCAATGCAATGGCATATAATCCTCGCACGGGATTAGTCGATTTGTTTGGCGGACAAAAAGATTTGGAACAAGGAGCAATCCGCTGTGTCGGAAATGCGAACGAGCGATTTACAGAAGATGCACTTCGTATTTTGCGTGCCGTGCGATTTGCAGCACAGCTCGGATTTGAGATTGAAGATGATACAAAATTTGCAATTACAAAGCTTGCTCCAAATTTATCAAAAGTGAGTCAGGAACGTATTCAAGTAGAATTGACAAAATTGTTAATGTCCAAGCATCCAGAACAGATTCGCACAGCCTATGAGTTAGGTGTGACAGCCGTTGTTCTTCCAGAATTGGATGCAGTCATGAATCTTCCACAAAATAATCCATATCATTGTTATACTGTTGGAAATCATACGATTGCGATGCTTGAGCAAATTTATCCGACAAAAACATTGCGATGGGCAGCGTTGCTCCATGATTTTGGAAAATTAGAGACACATAAAATAGATGAAAATGGGGAAGATCATTTTTATGGACATGCAGAGAGCAGTGCAAATTATGCAAAGATAGTGCTACGCAGATTAAAGTTTGATAATGATACGATTGATCAAGTAAGCCGCCTTGTTATGTATCATGCCTATCATTTAAGAAGAGAGAAAAAAATCATTCGCAGATGCATGAATCGAATTGGTGTAGATTTATTTGAAGACTTATTAGAAGTGATGCGGGCCGATACGATGGCAAAGTCAAGTTATCAGCGGCAGGAACGATTGGATGATATTATTGCGATACGGAATTTATATAAAGAGATTATAAAAGATAATGAATGCATCACATTAAAACAGCTTGCTGTTAATGGTCAGGATTTGATTCGGGCAGGAATTCGTCCAGGAAAACAGATGGGAGAATTATTACATGCGATGCTGGATTATGTGTTAGAATATCCAGAACAAAATCAAAAAGATATTTTATTAGAAAAATTTATGACAAATACGGATGGAAAAAAGGATGAATAATCTTTTGTAAAAAATACATGATTTGAGAAGGGAGATTTTCATGAACAATTATTTTATGCGTGTTGCAGCAGCGACTCCTAAAATCCAAGTTGCAGATCCGATTTATAATACAAAGCAGATTAAGCAGTGGGTTGAGCTGGCAATTGAGGAGCAGGCAAAAATCGTTGTATTTCCTGAATTAAGTATTACAGGATATACTTGTGGTGACTTGTTTTTGCAGACTTCATTATTGGAAAAAGCAAAAGAACAACTTTTTGATTTGATTGATTTTAGTACAGATAAAAATATTGTGATTGCGGTAGGGCTTCCATTGGAATGGGACAACCGTTTATATAACGTAATTGCAATGATCTGTCGCGGTACATTGCTTGGTCTTATTCCAAAACGTTTTATTCCAAATTATTCCGAATTTTATGAAAAACGTCATTTTGCAGAGGGAAATGAAATTCCGGTATGGGTTACGATTAAAGATGCAAATGGAAGAGAATGCAGCGTTCCAATGGGTACGAATATTATATTCCAATGTACGTCAATACCAGGACTAAAAATCGCAGCAGAAGTCTGTGAAGATGTGTGGATGCCAAATCCGCCAAGTATTTCTCATGCAATGGCAGGTGCTACAGTCATTATTAATTGTTCGGCAAGTGATGAGACGACAGGAAAGGCGACATATCGCCGTAATTTAATTAGTGGTCAGTCCGCAAGACTGCTCTGTGCATATATTTACACAAGTGCAGGAGAGGGAGAATCCACACAAGACCTTGTATTCAGCGGTCATAACTTGATCTGTGAAAATGGTACGATACTTCAGGAATCAAAGCGTTTAAATCATGGGATGATAACGGCAGATGTTGATTTGGATCGTCTGCGCAGCGAACGCCGCAGAATGGAATGTTTTGATTTGAGCAATCATCAGACAGAATACGAAGTAATTCCATTTTATTTGAAACCTGTGGAAACAGAACTTCGCCGTTTCATTGATCCCGCTCCATTTGTACCGAGTAACCAAAAACATCGTGCTGAGCGATGTGAGGAAATTTTTGCAATTCAGTCCATGGGACTGAAAAAACGTCTGGAGCATACGTACAGCAAAAAAGCAGTGGTTGGAATTTCTGGAGGACTTGATTCTACATTGGCATTGCTTGTTATGACAAGAGCATTTGATGCACTTTTTCTGCCGCGAGAAGGAATTATTGCTGTGACGATGCCATGTTTTGGAACAACGGACCGAACTTATACAAATGCATGTCAGCTTACGAAAAAACTTGGAGCAACCTTAATCGAAGTCGATATTAAAGATGCAGTAAAACAGCATTTTGCAGATATCTCTCACGATCCAGAAGTCAAAGATGTGACATATGAAAACTGCCAGGCAAGAGAACGAACACAGGTGTTAATGGATATTGCAAATCAATATGGCGGTCTTGTAATTGGTACAGGAGATATGTCAGAACTGGCACTTGGATGGGCGACATACAATGGAGATCATATGTCGATGTATGGAGTAAATGCATCCGTTCCCAAAACACTTGTCCGTCATCTTGTTCATTATTATGCTGATACATGTGAGAATAAAGAAATTAGTGATGTATTGTATGATGTGCTTGACACTCCAGTAAGCCCAGAACTTCTGCCTCCAGAGGATGGAAAGATCGCTCAGAAGACAGAAGATATTGTAGGACCATATGAGCTGCATGATTTTGTCTTATATTATGTGCTGCGTTTTGGATATGAGCCAGGAAAGATTTTCTATATGGCGTCAAAAGCATTTGAAGGAGTTTATGACAAAGCAACAATTTTAAAATGGATGAAAGTATTTTACCGCCGCTATTTTATGCAGCAGTTTAAACGATCCTGTTTGCCAGACGGTCCAAAAGTCGGCTCGGCAGCTGTTTCCCCAAGAGGAGATTTGCGTATGCCAAGTGATGCAAGCAGCCGAATTTGGATGGAAGAATTAGAAAAAATTCAGATATAATGATATTCAAAAGTGTAAAGCATCTCACATTACAGAGAAATTTTGCTGTGAAGTCGGGATGAATCAGTGTTATGGTTCAGATGAATCCAAATCTTGTACTGCACGCGCTTTATTTAATGCTCGTTCAACGGCATCCAGTAATACCATTGATGTATACTGGGTGTCGTTTTCATATGTAATGGAAGTTGTTGATTGTTTTTGCAGTACCTGCGTTTGAATATTATTCATAACCGTTTCCATAAGCGGATACATTGTGGCGATTGATTCATTTAAATTGACAAAGTTTATAGCATTAATGTGATTGGCATCTACCGATACCTCAACATCGAGTGCTTGGTTATTTAATGTGATAGAAGCAGTATAAACACCAGGTATGTAGGTTCCTGTTTCTTTTGCCGTATTCGTATCCTTTCCTGGCAGGAACATGAAAATTAATAAAATAATTAGCAAAATTGCTAAAGCTGCAAAGATAAGAGTATAGATAACCTCCCGCATTTTAAAAACAAAAATTTTTGTTTTGGAACTCATGGTGGACTCCCGATGATAAATTTATTATAAGATATGAACAGATAAAAAAAGATATGTCTGGGAGATAATGAAAAGTATTGGAATTCTAATTTAAAAAACTTTTCTCAGTTGATAAATTGATTTTTCTGTGCTGATATGGTAAAATAAAAATGATTATACGTATGAGTGTTTGTTATGGATGCTTACTCATACGATACGATGGAAAAAGAGTTGTGGTAGGAGGTTTTCATGAGAAAGGTTGCAGTAATTACAGATAGTAATTGCGGCTTCACAAGGGAAAAAGCAGAACAGTTGGGTTTTTTCTTATTGCCGATGCCGTTTCATATTAATGATAAAACATATTTAGATGGCGTTACATTAACGCAGGAGCAGTTTTATGAGCTTCAGGCACAGGGAGCTGATATAATGACTTCTCAGCCGTCACCAGAAGAAGTAATGAAGATGTGGGATCAGGTATTGGAACAATATGAAGAAATCGTTCATATTCCGATGTCAAGTGGGTTATCAAGTTCCTGTCAGACTGCTATGATGCTTGCAAACGATGAGCCATATGAAGGAAAGGTATTTGTAGTGAACAATCAAAGAATTTCTGCGACATTGGCTCAATCTGCGATCGATGCGGTTCAGCTTGCAGAGAGAGGCTGGAGTGCAGCACAGATTCAGTATATTTTAGAAAAGACACGGTTTGATTCAACGATTTATATTACATTAGATACATTAAAGTATTTAAAGAAAGGCGGACGAATCACTCCTGCTGCCGCAGCACTTGGAACGATTCTTCGATTAAAGCCAGTTCTGCAGATTCAGGGAGAAAAATTAGATGCCTATGCAAAGGCACGAACGATAAAGCAGGCAAAAGCGATAATGCTGGATGCGGTAAAGAACGATATTGCGAATCGTTTTGGAGGAGATTTGTCCGGAAACTCATGTTGGTTTGCCATTATCCACTCTCAAAATTTGGTAGGAGCAGAAGAATTTAAGAAGGAAGTATTGGCAGAATTTCCTGATCAGGAGATTTTAGTTGATCATATGTCATTGAGTGTTGCATGTCATATTGGTCCAGGTGCATTGGCAATTACATGTACAAAGAAGCTTGACTATGATCAGAAACCACCTCAAATATAATAACTCGATACTAGGGTTAAAATGTCATGCTTGCATGAAAATGTATGATTTTGGGACTCGCAAAAAATGAGAAAGCAGCAAAGCGGATGAAATATCCGCTTTACATATAAACAGAATATCGTTATGACAGGAAAGTATAGAAAAATGAAATATTTATATGTCAGAGTATATGGATAACGATTGTAGCAGCATAACGTGAATCATATGGAACGATATTTAGAGAGGAGACAATTATGTTTAAAATCAATGATAATTATTTAAAACTGCCAGGCAGTTATTTGTTTTCAACAATTGCAAAAAAAGTAAACCAATTTACTGTTGAAAATCCAGATAAGAAAGTGATTCGTCTTGGAATCGGTGATGTCACACAGCCATTAGCACCTGCAATTATTGATACATTGCATCATGCAGTAGATGAGATGGCAAAAGCGGAGACATTCCACGGATATGCACCAGATCTTGGATATGAATTTTTAAGAACTGCAATCCGAGACAATGATTATGCTGCAAGAGGATGTGATATTCAAGCAGACGAGATTTTTGTCAGCGACGGAGCAAAGTCTGATTCTTCTAATATTCAGGAAATCTTTAGCTTAGATAATAAGATTGCAGTTTGTGACCCAGTATATCCAGTATATGTAGATAGTAATGTTATGGCTGGAAGAACTGGTACGTATGATCCTGCTACAGAGTGTTGGAGTAATGTGATCTACATGCCATGTACGGCAGAAAATAACTTCGCACCAGAATTTCCAGAGAAAGATCCAGATTTAATTTATCTTTGCTTCCCAAATAATCCAACAGGAGCGATGATCACAAAAGATCAGCTTCAGGCATGGATAGATTATGCAAACAAAATCGGTGCAATTATTATTTACGATGCTGCATATGAAGCATATATTTCCGAAGAAAATGTACCTCATACTATTTATGAATGTGAAGGTGCAAGAACATGTGCGATTGAGTTAAAGAGTTTCTCTAAAAATGCTGGATTTACAGGAACTCGTCTTGGATATACAGTAATTCCAAAAGATATTAAGAGTAATGGTGTGATGCTTCATTCTTTATGGGCAAGACGTCACGGCACAAAGTACAATGGTGCACCTTATATTATTCAGCGTGCAGGAGAAGCTGTTTATTCGGAAGCAGGAAAGGCTCAGTTAAAGGAGCAAGTTGCTTATTACATGAATAATGCAAAAGTAATCATGGAAGGCTTAAAGAATGCTGGATATGAAGTATACGGTGGTGTAAATGCACCATATATCTGGTTAAAGACTCCAAATCAGATGACATCATGGGAATTCTTTGACTATTTATTAGAAAAAGCAAATGTAGTTGGAACACCAGGATCTGGATTTGGTCCGAGTGGAGAAGGTTATTTCCGCCTGACTGCGTTTGGTAATTATGAAAATACAGTAGAAGCAGTAGAACGTATTGTAAGACTGTAAGATTTACTTGGTAAAAATAATAGCCTCTTTTTGGCAGAACAGAAAAAATTGCAAATTTATAATGGTGTAGATGCAATGGTTTGTTTGAGATGCCAAAAAGAGGCTTTTTTCATTATATTATAGGAAATTGTTCTAATTTTTTATGGAATAAATAATCTAGTATAGAAAGGGGCAATTATATGAAGCTGACATTTATTGGGGCAGACCATGAAGTGACTGGGAGCTGTCATTTTCTTCAGGCGTGTGGAAAAAATATTTTGGTCGATTACGGAATGGAGCAAGGACAAGATATTTATGCTAATGCGGCTCTTCCAGTTCCAGAATCGGAAGTGGATTATGTACTATTGACACATGCACATATTGATCATTCAGGGTTATTGCCGTTGTTGTATCAGCGAGGATTTCGAGGCAGCATTTTTGCAACAGCAGCTACGACAGATCTATGTGATATTATGCTGCGTGACAGTGCACATATTCAAGAGATGGAAGCAGAATGGAAAAATCGAAAAGGAAAAAGAAGCGGTGCACAGCTGATAGAACCGCTTTATACGATGGATGATGCGATCAGTGTGGTAAGTCATTTTGTGGCATGTGAATACAATACAATGATTTCTGTCGCAGAGGGAATTCAGATTCGATTTACAGATGTTGGTCATCTGCTTGGTTCTGCAAGTATTGAAGTGTGGGTTCAGGAAGAAGAAGGTGAGAAAAAGCTTTTATTTTCAGGCGACATCGGAAATAAAAATCAGCCATTGATTAAGGATCCGCAATATTTGAGTGATGCGGATTATGTCATTATGGAGTCCACATATGGAGATCGCCGTCACAAAGAAACTGGGGATTATATTACAAAACTTGTGGAAATCATTCGTGATACATTCCAAAAAGGTGGAAATGTAATTGTTCCATGTTTTGCGGTAGGCAGAACACAGGAAATACTTTATTTTATTCGCCAGATCAAACAGGAAAATCGATTGCCAGAGTTTCCAAATTTTGAAGTATGGGTTGACAGCCCATTGGCAGTAGAAGCGACAAATATTTTTAATAGAAACTATCAGGCATGTTTTGACGAAGAAGCGCTTACATTAATTCAAGAAGGAATTAATCCAATTGGATTTAAAGGGCTGCGTCTATCTGTTACAAGTGAAGAATCAAAAGGAATTAATTTTGATACAAAATCGAAGGTAATTATTTCAGCATCGGGTATGTGTGATGCGGGACGAATTCGTCATCATCTCAAGCATAATTTGTGGAGAGAAGAATGTACAATTTTATTTGCCGGTTATCAGGCAATCGGAAGTCCTGGTCGTGCGATTTTGGATGGAATTTCAGAAATAAAATTATTTGGTGAAACAATACAAATAAAAGCAAGAATTGAGAAATTAGAAGGTGTGAGCGGTCACGCCGATAAAGATGGATTAATTGAGTGGATTACAGCTTTGGAGAAAAAACCACAACGAGTGTTTGTTGTACATGGAGAAGATCAAGTATGTGACAGTTTTGCGTCATGTCTGGAGTCAGAGTATGGATTTTATACGACAGCACCATATAGCGGTGACAGCTATGATTTACTGACAAATACTTGCGTTGAAAGAGGAAGCAAGGTTCATGTAGAAAAGAAAAATCGCAGAAAGCGTGCGAATGCAGTATTTGAACGTCTTCTTGCAGCAGGTCAGCGTTTAATTACCGTGATTCATAATAATGAAGGCGGCGCAAATAAAGATTTGGCACATTTTGCAGACCAGATACAGGCTCTTTGTGATAAATGGGACAGGTAAATAAATAGATGGAGAACAGATGAGGATGAATAAATTAAAGCAATTATGGAAAAACCGAGAAGTGATTTTATATCTCGTATTTGGGGTACTTACGACAATTGTGAATTATATTGTCTATTTTACATGTACAAGTTTATTAAAGCTTGACTGGTCTATTGCAAATCCATTGGCATGGATATTTGCGGTGATATTTGCATATATTACGAATCGAATCTGGGTGTTTGAAAGCAAACAAACAGGAGTAGTCCCAATTATACGGGAAATTGTATTGTTTATTGGATGTCGTATTCTATCATTTGGGTTTGATATGGGAACAATGTTTTTATGTATGGATTGTCTTCATATGGAACAATGGGTTATTCAAGGATTTCCGATTGGAGAACTAGTTGCAAAGACGATTGCGCAGGCTGTTGTTGTCGTGTCCAACTATATTTTTAGTAAATGGATTATATTCAAAAAATAGATAAGTTCGCGCCTATAGGTAAAACTCCTATTGGTGCGAACTTTAAATATGAAAGCATTATGCATTTCTTCCGCAGCATTTCTTATATTTCTTACCGCTTCCACATGGACATGGATCATTACGTCCAATTTTCTTACCCTTTACAATAGTGGTAGAACTCTTTTGTTCTTTATATAATTCTTTTCTGCGCTCTGCGGAGAGAAGATTATCCCATTGTGGAAGGTTATATAACCACTCTGCACGAGCTTCTACCATATTATAGTATAATTTTTCTTTGTCGTAATCAAGACTTAATAAAGTTGTCTCATCCATTGTTTCGATTGGGTTTGGTGTCTTTAAACTGTCATTGATGCCGTCTAAAATACCAACCATAATCTTTGTATCTACGTTATATTTTTCTGCAAGTTCTGGAATCGTTCCTGTTACAACTTCGTCTGTGGAGAGTAAGGATTCATAAAATCCTTTTTCTAAATTAAAATAATTTGCCCAGAACATCTGGTACTGCTTTTCTCCTGCCTGCTCATTATAAGCTTCCTGTCTCCATTGTTCTAATAATGACATATCCGTCCATCCTTTACCTAAATATTTATGAACAAGAAAATCGCTATGATGAAGTATTCGTTCTATCATGCGTATTTTCTGTGTGATCTGACTTATACCCATTAGTAAGCTAATGAGGTTATGTTGTTGGATTTACAGTTTTTGCATATATCATTTTCAAGCTTTGGCAAAACCGATATTTCCAAAACAACAGGATACAGCCAGGTATCCCATTGGATACATGAGAGACTGTATTCGGAACCCAAAGGTTCAAGGACGCTAAGTCAAACGCCCTGTTCTCAATATAACGAATGAGAACGTCTGTGAGTTGAATGCGGTAGGACGCTCTCTGGTTCCTGTTTAAGTATATACGAGTAAGAGTCAATTGTAAAGAGGTTTTTTATGAAAAGACATATTTGAAACGTGCAGGGCATAAGTATAGATTAGCTGTCAGCGGATGATAAAAAATGGCAGTGAGGATACTGCAAATCATTGCATAACAAAGTCGTGAACAAAATAGAAAACAGGAGGGGAATATTATGAATGATTGGGGCAGATCGGTATTGGATCAGTATGAGGTAGAAGTGAAAACAATTCGAAGAGGACGAGGCGCCTTATTATGTGAGACGAATAAGGGACTTATGATTCTTCAAGAATATATCGGGTCTGTGCAGCATATGGAAGAGGAAAGCAGAGTGCTTAGTTTTCTTTTAGAGAAAGGTGGAATGAATGTAGATGTCTGCATTCGGGACAAGAACAATAAAACGTATGTGGAAAATAAAGAGGGAACTCGTTATATATTAAAAAAATGGTACGATTATCCAGAATGTAATGTCAATAGCCGTAGTGAGCTGGAGATGGCAGTTCGTACATTGGCAAAGTTACATATGCTGCTTCGCCATATCGACCTAATCCCGTTAAATGAGGAAAAAAATATGTCTCATCCAGCGAAAGCACATCGTTCTCTATTAGAAGAGTATGAAAAACATAATCGAGAATTACAGCGTGTACGTCGGTTTGTACGTAATAAAAAGAAAAAAACAGCATTTGAATTATGTATTATGGAAAGTTTCGATGAAATGTTTGCACAGGCAAACGAGGCAACAGAACGGCTTATTCAATCGAATTACCAAAAACTTTATATGGAGGCGCAGCGGCAGATTTGCCATGGAAGTTATCATCAGCATAATATTTTAGTGAAGGGAAGCCGTATTGCCATCGTGAATTTTCAGAAATTTTATACTGGTATACAGTTGATGGATTTATATTATTTTATGAGAAAAATATTAGAAAAACACAACTGGGACGTAGAACTGGGAAGTGCATTACTAGAAGATTATAATCGTATTCTGCCAATTTCAAAAGACGAGATGGAAGTACTTCATGCAATGTTTCTTTATCCAGAGAAATATTGGAAGCAGATGAATTTTTATTATAATACAAATAAAGTGTGGATTCCTCAGAAAAATGTCGAAAAGCTAAAAAAAGCTGCCGAACAAAAAAATATTCGGGCAGCTTTCCTTAAAATATTATAATGAATTGTTATGCTATGTTTCTAAAAATAATTTTTTTAAATATTATGATGGATTGTTACCGTGTAACTGATACAATATATGTTAAAAACGGTTTGCCGTAGCATCAAAGAGCTGATAATACTGCAGTTTTTTGTATTGTAAAATTGGTTCTGGTATGGATGGTTCATCCCATGTATGATAGACTCCGTTAGAATCTTGCCAGCACATACTAGTAATTACTGGGTATTGAATCCGCAGCTGACTTAAAAAGTTCTGATATGGACTTTTTGGAAGACCAGCAAGATCCATAACAACTCCATTTAAATAGTTAATGCTAATATCTGGAATATGTATGTCAGGCAGTTCAAAATTCGCCCAAATAACATAAGGAACAGTATAACGCTTTAGCAAATCTTCTGTGGAAAGATTGTCAACGTCTAATCCATTTTTCTCACATATAGAACGAATTAAGTAGTTATTTGGCTGATGATCGCCAAACATTACAATAATCGTATCTTCTTCTGCATTAGAAAAATACTTTGTTAAATGTTCAAATGCTTGGTCGGACTCATACATAAGAGAAAGATAACGATTTAATTCGGTATCGTCTATTCCAGTCAGCTGAATCTGTTCATCAAAATTTTCAAATGCCTTGTCATACCAACTATGATTTTGCATTGTGACATTAAACAGAAACAGAGGATGATTAGTCTTATTTTCATAAAGATCAATTAATGTATCGACACATGCCTGGTCACTGACATACTCACGAAGAATCGGGGCATTTTTAAAATCATCTAAAAACATCCGATGTTGGAAACCAAGCAAAGAGTAGACAGACTGACGATTCCATCCAGCAGCACGATACGGGTGAATGCCATAACTGTTATAGTTGGCATTGTTTAATGTCTGAACAAGATTTGGAATCGCGGAATGAATATATTGCTGGTAGGCAACGCAGCCAGTCGGAAGAAATGCAAGAGTATGTCCAGTTAAAAACTCGAACTCAGAGTTTGCTGTATTTCCGCCAACAATTGAGGTATGAACGGTACCAGTGATTGCATTTGGGCTGCCTTTCTGCAAAGAATGAATAAATGGCATATAGTCTTTATTTGTCTGAAACTGTCCCATAACTGCAGGATCAGAGAAGGTCTCATTCATAATTACAATAATATTTGGTTTTTTAGAAGCAGGAGAACTCGTCTGATATTGATCCAAAAGTTCTTTTGCTTCTGTTTTATTGTAGCCATTTGGAATCTCTACATTTAAATATTTACAGTCGATAATGAAATTCACCGCAAGTCCATTTTGCTGATACATCGTACTTGGAGTAAATAATGTGTCGTTTAATCTGAAGTAAGAAGTTAAATCGTCACGGTGCAAAAATGTTACATAAAAGCAGAATAATGTGGCAAAAATTCCAGTGCCAGCAAGTCGTACTATATAACAGCGAAGCTTATGAATGGAACGCTTGGATGGAATCGATGTTCGTACTTTTCCAATTAATGCAAAAAATAGTAAAATTCGTCCAATATTACATGCGAATTCATAACTTACACTAAAAGTGAAATTATTGGCAACGGATAATGCAGTATCAAGTGATTTGAGATCCCAAGGCAAAATTGGAATCGAACGAAACATAGTAACATAATAATTGGCAATCGCTGCAGTAAATGAAAATACAGACAGTAAAATTAATGAAAGGCGTAATCTTCCAGTAAGGAAGAAAAGAAACCATAATCCAATAGAATAAAATATTAAGTTTAATGCCATGACATCTATTGAAATATCACGTGACCATGGTACGTGTGTGAACCATTCTGCAAGATAAAAAATAGTAATTGGGGCAAGTAAAAAGATAATAAAATCAGTCAAATGATTGTCTGGGAAGGAAATTAATAAAACAGCAATAGTTGCTGCCATTAATAAAGCAATGTGAAATAGTGATGGCAGATCAATACCACAAAATGCAATTGCTGCTATGCTAATTCCAAAAAAACAAAGGAAATAAAGAATTACTCTGATACGACTGTATCGTGTATGAAATATGTTATGCTTATGTAATGTTTTCATAAAATAATAGGCACTCCTTTAATTCATTCTATTTATGAACGAATACTAGTATAGCATAATTTTGTGAAATAAGTTTGATGAAATGAAAAAATACAAAAACTTAGTAAATTTGACGTAAAAATGGTTTCATTTTTTTAGAAAATCGGTTATAATGAAGGTACAAAGATTAAAAAAAGAATGGAGGAAGGAAATTAACATGGATTACAAAAAACTTTATGAAGAGTGGCTGACAAGCCCTTGTTTTGATGATGCAACAAAGGCAGAATTAAAAGCTATTGCAGACGATGAAAACGAAATTAAGGAGCGCTTCTATACAGAGCTGGAATTTGGTACAGCTGGTTTAAGAGGAGTTATCGGCGCTGGATTAAATCGTATGAATATCTATACTGTAAGAAAAGCTACACAGGGTCTTGCAAACTACATTATTAAAGTTGGCGGAAAAGAAAAAGGTGTGGCAATTGCATTTGACTCCAGAAGAATGTCCCCAGAATTTGCAAACGAAGCAGCTCTTTGCCTTGCAGCAAACGGCATTAAGGCATACTTATTTGAGTCATTACGTCCAACACCAGAATTATCATTTGCAGTGAGAAAGTTAGGATGTATTGCAGGTATTAATATTACAGCTTCTCATAACCCACCAGAATACAATGGATATAAGGTTTATTGGGAAGATGGTGCTCAGATTACACCACCACATGATAAAGGTATCATGGAGGAAGTTAAGGCAATTACTGATTTCAGTACTTTAAAGACAATGGATCAAGAAGAAGCAGCAAAGGCTGGTCTTTATGAAATCATTGGTGCAGCGATTGACGATGCTTATATTGCTGAATTAAAGAAGCAGGTAAAGAATCAGGCAGCGATCGATGCAATGCAGAAAGATATTAAGATCGTTTACACACCACTTCATGGAACAGGTAATATTCCTGCAAGACGTGTGTTAAAAGAACTTGGATTTGAGAACGTATACGTAGTTCCAGAACAGGAATTACCAGATGGCGAATTCCCAACAGTAAGTTATCCAAACCCAGAAGCAGCAGAAGCATTTGAACTTGCATTAAAGCTTGCAAAAGAAAAAGATGCAGATCTTGTACTTGCAACTGACCCAGATGCAGACCGTCTTGGTGTTTATGTAAAGGATACAAAGAGCGGAGAATATATTACATTAACAGGTAATATGTCTGGATGTTTACTTGCTGAATACACAATCAGCCAGATCAAAGAGCAGAAAGGCTTACCAGAAGATGGTGCTCTGATTAAGACAATCGTTACAACAAACTTAGCAGATGCAATCGCAGAATACTATGACGTAAAATTAATCGAAGTGTTAACTGGATTCAAGTATATCGGACAGCAGATTCTTGGATTTGAACAGTCTGGTAAAGGCACTTATTTATTCGGATTTGAGGAAAGCTATGGCTGCTTAATCGGAACACATGCAAGAGATAAAGATGCAATTGTTGCTACGATGGCTCTCTGCGAAGCAGCAGCTTACTATAAGCAAAAAGGTATGACATTGTGGGATGCTATGATCGAAATGTATGAAAGATATGGCTACTACAAAGATGATGTAAAATCTATTACATTAAAGGGTATCGAAGGTCTTGCTAAGATTCAGCAGATTATGGATACACTTCGTAACAATACTCCAGCTGCAATCGGACCATATAAAGTTCTTTCCGCTAGAGATTATAAGTTAGATACAAAGAAAGATATGGTTACAGGCGAAGTTACAACAACTGGTCTTCCATCTTCTAACGTATTATATTACGATTTACCAGACAATGCATGGTTATGCGTTCGTCCATCCGGTACAGAACCAAAGATCAAACTGTACTACGGTGTAAAGGGTACATCCTTAGAAGACGCAGCAGCTAAGAGTGCAGAGCTTGGAAAGTATGCTCAGACATTATTAGAAGACTAATCTAATATGATGATATCAGAGTCAAAAGATCATGTATTTTATGCAGGCATGAAAAAGCATGACGTTAGGACTCGCAAAATATGAGAAAACAGCCCAATTAGAGTGAATTTTACCTCCTTCTGTAAAAGGTTTACTGATATAGAGGGAGGCTTTTTATTCTTATTTAGCATACAACGGGATTGTGTTCATCAGAAAGCGGCTTGCAAGTTTGTAGATCTGAAAGAATACGATCCAATGCATTTAAAAATGGGTATATTTTTCAGAAAGCATTCATACATATAAAGGGAAAATAATTCGGACAGGAGCCAAGTCAATATGAAACAATACATATTAGTCAGTTTATTTGTATTGTCATTTCTTCTATATGGATGCAGCGCAGCCGCAGAGACAGAAAAACTCCAAGATTTAGAATTCACGATTATAGATGAAAAAAATATTCCAAATGAGTTAAAAACTATTATTGAACAAAAGAAAGAAGGAGAATTTAAACTTACCTATGCAAACGAACAGGATCTCTATATAGTAGTAGGATATGGGGCACAGACAACAGGTGGATACAGCATCGAAGTAGCAGAATTGTATTTAACAAAAGAAAATATTATAATAGATACCAATTTAATCGGACCAGAAGGAGATGCCGTTGTTCAAACAAGTTATCCTTATGTTGTCGTGAAAACAGAATGGAGAGAAGAACCAGTGTTGTATCAATAAAAAGAAAATAGTATTCATTGAAAAAGACATTTGCAAAATCGGAAGTTTCTTGAATGTTACCCTTTGTATGTGAAAAAATTAATTGTAAATGGAGCAAATATTTATCCAAGCGGTATGAAAATGAAAGTAAAATTTCCAATTTTCTTTCACTATTTTAGATTAACACTCTGTCCGCCAAAGGATAAAGAACAACAGCGGAGAAAAGATTTTCTTGGACTTATGGTGAAAGAGCCGAGGTTAAAAAAGATTGATTTATGGAAAATTACAGCACCTACGTTAGTTATTGTAGGAGATCAAGATTTGATTCGGGAAAGCCATACGAGAATAATCGCAGAGTGGATTCCAGACAGCAAATTAGTGATATTGGCAGGCGGACATGGTGTTGCAAGAGAAAACTGGAAAAAGTTTAATCAGCAAGTACAAAATTTCATAACCGAATCAGGAAAAGAATGATTCGGTTATGAGTAAGCGGCAAGAAAAGGAGTCGATATGGGCGGGAGAAGAAACTGGAACTATTTATATATAATCGTAGGAATGATTAGTATTTTTCTGTTTATTGGAAAAATTTCAATGATTGCAAGTGCAAAGCAAATAGAGAATGATACGATTGATTCAAAAAAGTTGTATAAAAATTGCTCTATCTATGACAGAACGAAAGAATCAGCAGATGCGATGTATGAAACTCTCGCTTATATTCAGCAGCAGTTTCCAGATCGGCAGGTGCATACAGAAGCGAATACAAAGATGGCAGAATGGCTTGTCGGTGGGTTAGAAGAGACAGGTTATACTGTGAAAGCAGAACCATTTGAACAAGGCGGATATTCATTTTGTAATTATTTTGTGACAAAGCCTGGAGATTCAAAGAAGACTATTTATGTTGGGGCGCATTATGACAGCGTAAATACAAATGGTATTGATGATAATGGCAGCGGTCTTTCAGTTGTACTCGAATTGGCAAAGCGATTTTATTCTGTGCCAACACAATATACGATCCGATTTTGTTTTTTTGATGGAGAAGAAAGCTTCAAGACAAAATTAGGATATGCAGGAAGCTGTAATTTTTGTCATACTCATATTGAGGAAAGAAAACAAGCAGTTTGTTATATTAATATCGACAGTATTGCGGCAGGGGATTATTTGTTTGTTTATGGCGGAGCATGGGAAGATGGAAGTCTTACAAGAACGAGTACGTATCAGTGGGCAAGGCGAACAGCATTGTATAATGGAATTGATCTGCATTGTCTTCCTGAGCAAGTAGAAAATCCAACAGCGAGCGAGGCAATTACAGCATTTCGCTCGCCTGCGAGAGAAACTGGAAGTGACCATCATTATTTTAATTCTGTGTGGAAGATTCCTTATATTTATATTGAAGCAAACCGTTGGTGTGAAACGGACGGAAGCGGAGGAAATAGTGAGACAAACCAGACGTGTCATTATCAGACAAATCAGAAAGAATTGCAGCAAAACGGCGGACAAATTATGCATACGCCTTATGATAATCTTGAAAAATTAGAACAGCTCTTTCCAGGAAGAGTCAGACAACATATGCAGCAAGTATATATAATTGTATCAGAGATGTTAAAACAAGGAAGTCATCGCCTTAGCCTTTTTTGGCAAGGGAGCGATGGCTTCCTTTTTGCTGTTAAAAATTAAACTTATTGATCAAAATGCAGCGAAATAAATTCTGAATGTATGCTTTATTTATAATGCCTTTTCCATTACATAGTCATCCATTACAAAACCATTTCCAATATCGGCAACCTGATCTTTTATTGTCACAAATCCTTTATTTTTATATACCGCAATTGTATGTTCGTTGTACTTATTGACAGTCAGATAAATCGCATTTAATCTGAGCTCTTTTGCAGTATGTTCAATAAATGCAAGCATTTTACTTGCATAGCCGTGATTGCGTGCTTCCTTTTTTAAGTAAAGCTTACTTAAAAATAGCTTTTCTTCTTCTGGATGCAGTCCAATATATCCAATAATCGTATCATCCATTTTTACAAGATAATATAAATAGCCATCTTGGATCTGTTCTGTCATCGGTTGTTTCGACTGAAATTTTGCCACCATATAGTCAATTTGATCATTCGTTAAAATACATGGGAAATATTCATGCCAAATTTCATTGGCAGTTGCTGCAAGCAGTTCAATTTCTTCTTCTGATTCAACTTTTTGAAATATCATAATTAAAATCCCTCTCTTATTCGTATATCTACAGGTTGTTCCACACTGTGTGCTCTCTCAATCCTAAAACCATTCGAAATTCACCATAATTGAGATACTTTCTTATGTTTTGACCTTAGTATCATCTAAATTATATCATAATACTTATTAATTATAAGTGCAATTGCAAAATGATATTTTTTGTTAGAAATGGAACAATCTATCGCGAAAATAAATACTACAATAATAGAAAGATATTTACAGGAACTTTACAAAATATATACAAATTTATGATAGCTCTAAAATAGGCAGTCTGATAAATTAAGAAATGTAATCTATAAGAAATCAACAATGAAATCGCAAACAATTCAAAAAGCAGTTATAAAACTATAAATAAGTAAAAAGATGGATGTTAGATCTGTTTTGTTCTTATTAATAGGAAAGAGATTAGGAGGATTTTTATTTATGAAAAAGAAATATGCAGTATTAGCAGCAACAGCAGCAGCGATCGTAACAGTAATCGCAGGATGTGGAAATTCTAATGCAAACAGTGGCAGTCAAGGAACACCAGCAGCAGATGCAAAAGTAAGCGGTTCCTTTACAATGGCAGGATCTACTTCAATGGAAAAAATGGCAAGAGCAGTCAATGAGGTATTCATGAATACATATCCAGGTACAAATGTATCCGCAGAATTTATCGGTTCTGGCGCAGGTATTGAGTCTGTATTATCTGGAAGTGCAAAAGTGGCAAATGTATCAAGAAATTTAACGGATGAAGAAAAAGAAAAAGGAATTGTTGAAAATATCGTAGCAATTGATGGAATTGGTGTAATTGTAAATCCATCTAATAAAGTGGATGATTTGAGCAAAGAAGAATTAGCTGATATTTATACAGGAAAAGTTAAAAATTGGAGCGAAGTTGGGGGAGATAATGAACCAGTCGTTGTAATTGGACGTGAAGCATCTTCTGGAACAAGAGAAGCATTTGAGACAATTTTGGACTTGGAGGACTGCAGCTACAGTAATGAATTGGATAATACAGGTGCTGTTATTGCAAAAGTAAGTGCAGTAAAAGGTGCTGTTGGATACGTTTCATTAGATGTTATTGATGATTCTGTAAAAGCACTGAAATTAGATGGAGTAGAAGCTACAGCAGAAAATATTAAGCAAGGAAAATACTTCTTACAGCGTCCATTTGTTATGGGAACAAAAGGTGAAATAAGTGAACAAGATGATATTATTCAGAGCTATTTTAAATTTTTAAAGTCAGAAGAAGGAAAAGCAGTAATTGAAAAAGTTGGCTTAATTACAGTGGAATAAGAGAGGGTGAAAATAATGGCAAACAGTATGAGTGTAATGAGCAGAGGAAATGCAGGAAAAAAACTGTCTGAGTTTATTGCAGAAATTGTTTTTATTGTCTGTGCATTTGCAGCAGTCGCAGCAGTTGCTTCGATTACTCTTTATATGATTATTAGTGGTACACCAGCGTTATTCCAAGTGGGACTGAAAGACATTCTGTTTTCCACTACTTGGGCTCCAACTTCAAGTGATCCGCAGTATGGAATTTTAAATGTTATTTTGACATCAATTGTAGGAACGGCATCCGCAGTATTAATTGGAGTTCCGATCGGTGTGTTGACAGCAGTATTTTTAGCAGAAACAGCACCAAAACGTCTGGCAGCGATTGTTCGTCCAGCAGTGGAGCTTCTCGCAGGTATTCCATCTGTTGTATATGGATTACTTGGATTATTGATTTTAAATCCATTGATGTATCAATTAGAATTACTGCTCTATAGCGGAGATCCTTCTCATGAGTTTACTGGTGGAGCAAATCTGATTTCAGCAGTACTTGTACTTGCCATTATGATTTTGCCTACAGTAATTAATATTAGTGAGTCTGCAATTCGTGCAGTTCCAGCACATTTAAAAAGCAGTTCTCTTGCATTAGGTGCAACAAAAATACAGACAATTTTTAAAGTAGTATTGCCAGCAGCACGTTCTGGAATCGCTGCGGCAGTTGTATTAGGAGTCGGAAGAGCGATTGGAGAGGCAATGGCAATTAGTCTTGTATCAGGAAGTGTAGTAAATTTCCCTCTTCCATTTAACTCCGTTCGTTTCTTAACAACTGCGATTGTAAGTGAAATGTCATATTCTTCTGGAATGCATAAGAAAGTATTATTTACAATTGGACTTGTACTGTTCTTATTTATTATGATTATTAATATGGCTATGACAAAGATTTTGAAAAAAGGGACAGAAGAATCTTAAATAGAAGAATCAGACAGAAAAAAGAAAATTACATAGGAAATTTAAGCAATTTCCTATGTAATAAAAAGCAAACAGTAGGTAGAGTAGTGACAGAAAGGAATCTGCTATGGAAAGTAAGGCTTTTGAAGAAAATAAAGGTACACTTGATGTCAATATTGGTGCAGGCAATATCGCTGCCGCAGTAAGTGATAGTGAGAGTATTTTTCAAAAAAAAGTGCGGGTAACAGATGAAATTGCACAAGTATTAATTAATGCTTGTGCATTGTTTTCAATCTTACTTCTCGTTGGTATTACAGGGTATGTATTTTATCATGGAATTGGAATGATAAACCTTGAATTTTTGACAACTGTACCAAGTATTATGAATGGTACATTTGGTATTGCAGGAAATATTGTTAATACATTATATTTAGTTGTTATTACGTTATTAATTGCTACGCCAATTGGTGTCGGTGCGGCAATTTACTTAAATGAATATGCAAGACCAGGCAAGATTGTGAGAATCATTGAATTTACAACAGAGACATTATCTGGAATTCCATCGATTATATTTGGTTTATTTGGTATGGTTGTATTTGGCTCGATTTTTGAATATTCTTTGATTAGTGGAGCAATCACACTTGCATTGATGGTACTTCCATTAATTACAAGAAATACACAAGAAGCATTAAAAACAGTTCCAGACTCTTATCGAATTGGAGCACTTGGCATGGGTGCAGAAAAATGGTATTTGATTCGTACTATTTTACTTCCATCTGCGATGCCTGGAATTGTAACAGGAGTAGTGCTTGCAATTGGACGAATTGTCGGAGAATCCGCTGCATTATTATTTACAGCAGGAAGTGCACAGACACTCCCATTCTTTGGAAAATATGGAGAAGGTTTGATTCAAAAAATCGGTCAGCCAGGTGGTACATTGACGATTCAGTTATATTTATCTATGTCAAATGCAGAATATGATCAGGCATTTGGTATTGCAATGATACTGCTTATTATCGTATTTGCAATTAATTATATTACGAAGATAATTGCAAAGCGGTTACAGACAAATTAACTGTTTTGCATGGTTTACTAGTCAGTCAAATGGAGTCATAGTGTTAGGAGAAAATGATGTTAAAAGATAAAATAAGATCAGAAAAATTGAATTTGTACTATGGAGAGCATCATGCATTAAAAGATGTGTCAATGAATATGAAAGAGCAGGCAATTACAGCATTAATTGGACCTTCTGGATGTGGAAAATCCACCTTTTTGAAGACATTAAATCGAATGAATGATCTTGTTCCAAATGTGAGAATTGATGGAAAAGTGACGATTAACGAAGAAAATATTTATGATTCAAGGGTAGATGTGACATTGCTTAGAAAAAAAGTTGGAATGGTATTTCAGCAGCCAAATCCATTTCCAATGAGCATTTATGACAATATTACATATGGTCCAAAAATTCATGGAATTAAATCAAAAGACCGTCTTGATGAGATTGTAGAAAACAGTTTAAAAGGTGCTGCACTTTGGGAAGAAGTGAAAGATCGTCTGAAAAAGCCAGCGCTTGGAATGTCTGGTGGACAGCAGCAGCGTCTTTGTATTGCGAGAGCATTATCGGTGGAGCCAGAAGTGCTGTTAATGGATGAACCGACATCGGCACTCGACCCAATTTCCACATTAAAAATCGAAGATTTAATGGAAGAACTAAAGAAAAAATATACCGTAGTAATTGTAACACATAATATGCAGCAGGCAGCGAGAATTTCAGATTATACGGCATTTTTCTTAAATGGAGAAGTGATTGAATTTGGTGAAACAAATCAAATCTTCTCAATGCCAAAGAAACCAGAGACAGAAGATTATATTACAGGACGATTTGGTTGACGCAAAAAGAAAAATAACTTATAATAATGGAGGAAACAGAATGGCTCGTACAAATTTTACGAACGATATGAGAGAGTTAAAGCATGAACTTGCCGAGATGGGAAGTATGGCAGAGGAAGCAATTGAAAAAGTGATCCGCGCTTTAAAAAATAAAAACCCTGATCTGGCAAAAAGTATTGTGCGTGGAGATCGTGCTTTAAATGATATGGAGCGTACAATTGAATCGCATTGCCTTGAGTTAATGTTAAAGCAGCAGCCAGTAGCAGGCGATTTGAGAAGTATTTCTACGGCACTTAAAGTCGTGACAGATATGGAGCGAATCGGCGATCATGCGTCGGATATTGCAGATATTGCACTGCGTTCTGGCAATATAGAAAAATTGACAAATAATGAAGATTTGTTCCAGATGGCATCAGAAGCACAGATTATGGTAAGAGATGCGATTGAGGCATTTGTTTTGCAAGATGTAGAGCGTGCAAGAGAGATTACGAAACAGGATGATGTTGTAGACAGGCTGTTTGATAAGGCAAAAATTGATCTGATTGAGTCTGCAAAGCAGGATCGAAATGACATTGATATTGCGGTTGACACATTAATGATTGTAAAATACTTAGAACGTATTGGCGATCATGCAGTCAATATTTGTGAATGGACAGAATTTCAGGTGACTGGAAGCGTCAAGCATGTACGCTTGTTATAATATTGTAAAAATATATCAGGAAAAGAGGGAACGATATGGGTAATATTTATGTCATTGAAGATGAGGTAAATATTAGAGAACTGATTAAGATTGCATTGGAGGGATTTGGCTATCAAGTAAGCGCATTTGAAAATGCAGAGGATGCGATGGATGCAATGAAAGAAGATTTGCCAAGTTTGATGATATTTGATCGAATGTTGCCGGGAATGGACGGCGTCACTGCAATCCGAAAGATACGAAGCGGTAGTCTTTGCCCGCAAGTTCCAATTATGATTTTAACAGCAAAAGATAAAGAAATTGATAAAGTATCTGGTTTGGATGGCGGAGCAGATGACTATATGACAAAACCGTTTGGAATATTGGAGTTGGCTGCAAGAGTACGTTCCCTGCTTCGCCGTTCGAGTGGTCAGAAAGAACAAGAAAAAAATATTGTGACGATTGGACGATTGGAGTGGAATTTCCGTACAAGGGAAGTTTGGTTTGATAAAAAATTATTGGAATTGACATATAAAGAATATGAATTGTTGCAATATCTTTGGAAAAATCAAGATCGTGTTGTATCGAGAGAAGAATTGTTAGATTCGGTCTGGGGATATGAATATGATGGAGAGACAAGAACATTAGATATCCATGTACGTACTCTTCGCCAAAAGCTTGGAGAGAGTGGTCAAGAATATATTAAAACAGTTCGTGGAGTTGGATATCGTTTTGTAGGAGGAAAGGAATGAAAAAAGCAGTCTTTCGTAAATGCATGATTGTTTTAGCTGTAGCACTGTTGTTAAGCAGTGCTATTTCCTGTTTTATGATCAGTCAAATTTTGTTAGATAATACAGAAGAACATATGCAGTATGTATTAAATATTTTGGATGCCTCATTGGATATGGAGCGCGATTTAGAAGAACAGGTAGCGGCATTACCCCACACAATTAATAATGAAAAAGCACGTTTTACAATTATCGGGCTGGATGGAACTGTGTATGCAGACAGCGAAGTAGAAAATATTTCAGAAATGTATGATCATAGCGATCGCTCGGAAGTACAGGAAGCAATCAAAAATGGAGGCGGTGTATCGGTTCGTAAGTCAGATACACTTGGCATTTCGATGCTTTATGTGACATATTATTCAGAGAAAAATCAGCTTGTTTTGCGTGTGGCAGTGCCATTTATCGGAATCAGTGTCTATGTTAAATTATTGTTTCCGTCCATTGCAGTAAGCTTATTGATCTCTACGTTGGTAGCGATTAGTCTTGCTGCACGGTTTGCAAAGACAGTATCGCTTCCGCTGAAAGAAATTTCAAGAGAGATGCAGAAACTGCAAGAAAAATCACCAGAATTTAATTTTAAACAATATCCGTATTCAGAGCTAAACATTATTGCAGAGACGACGGCAGCGATGTCGGAGGAAATACAGTCGGCAATTCAAAAATTAGAAAAAGAAAGAACAATCCGTCAAGAATTTTTCTCTAATGCTTCGCATGAATTAAAGACACCGTTGACTTCTATTCGAGGTTATATTGAGCTGATGGAGAGTGGCATCGTAACAAATGAGGCACAAAAAGAAGAATTTTTTCAAAGAATTAAAAAAGAAACAAAAAATATGACACATTTGATTAACGATATTTTGATGATCTCACGTCTAGAAACAAAAGAGGCGGAAGTAGTTTTTGCCGAAGTGCGTATGTATCCGTTGCTGCAAGACGTGCTGGCATCATTTGAAACAATGACAGAGGAGATGGATATTACGATTGAGGTAGATTGCCAGCCGATCTCAATTTATGCAAATCTTCAGCAGATGCAGGAATTATTAAATAATTTAATTGGAAACGCAATTAAATACAACCGTCCAGGCGGATGTGTCATGATTAAAATGCGGCAGCAGCAAGACAATTGTTATATTTCTGTGTCTGATACAGGAGTGGGGATTCCACAGGAAGATTTGGGACGTATTTTTGAACGATTTTATCGTGTTGATAAAGGAAGAAACAAAAAAGTTGGCGGTACTGGACTTGGTCTGTCGATTGTAAAGCATATCGTACAATATTATAACGGACAGATTGAAGTAAGGAGTAAGGTGGGAATCGGAACTGTGTTTGAAGTATGGATTCCTATGAATGAAGCTAGTCAATAGAAGAAATAAGTGACGGTCAAACTATCTTTTGATCCCAACATCATATAATGAAATATAACAAAAAATGATAGAGGAGAACAATGCGGTCAACTTAAGCAATCCGGCAGTATGACAAATTTTGAAATTACGGTTTTAAAAAATTTTTTATAGCGTGTACACTTGAATTCCTCATAGTGCAACTGGCTGCTTTTGGTGTTATGGGCGCAGTGGTAGCCTGAAAATAGATGGTGCCATACCGGCAACTATGCAAAATGCGCCAGCTTTGAACATTCTTTTGACTTGCAAGAATGATTGTGTAAACAACTATTAGGAATTCTGACAGACAGGTTCAGGTCTCACCACCTTTCATGAAATATTGTAAATGAAAGATAAGGAAGATCCTTATACTGCCGATTTTTTATGATTGAAATGGGTTTGTAAATTATCCTTCTTCTTTTTGCGGGCAAACTTTCGGTCTGATTGTATTTGAGACTGATGTCTGACAGCAGAGCGAAAAAGATCGTATATTACACTGCGCTGAAACTCACCGCAAAGCAACCGGGTAAACAGATCCTTAAACCGACCAATAATATAGGAACGGTTGGCCTGATATTTATATTTATTGTCTGGTCTGGAAGAGGCAGCTATTTTCTCATCGGCATCGTTCTTTACGATCGCACAGAGATTAGAATAAAGCATATTGATATAAAATTCCTGTTCAACAGAGACCGGAGTGGCGCCGGAAAATTCTTCCATTTCAAGCCGGTTTTTCAGTTCATTGTATTTACTTTCTATTTTCCATCTGAGAAAGGAAAGTTCTTTGAACATTTCAGGGGTTATATCGGGATCCATTACATTGGTAGCCAGATATTCTGTAACTCCGCTGTCAAGTTCAACCCGGATCACCCGGATAGGAATGGGATCAGAACCGTGAGTATCTGAGGCTGCGCGATTGGTGGCAGAAAGCATGATGATAGAATCATCTGATTTAGAACGGGTGATGATCCTATTGCTTTTAAGGCGCATAAGGCAGAAAATCTTATTATCAAAGAAGAACCGGTACATTTTTTCGGAATAATAGCCGCGGTCATAAATGATAATGGACTGCCTGGCCAGATCGAGATGCAGGGAACAGTCAACAATGATATCCTCCAAAACATCGTATAAAGTAGAGTAAAGAGCCATGGAATAGACTTGGGAAGGATTGGAAGTATTAAAACGTTTCCCAAAAAGAGCCAGATTGCCCCTGGAGTTAGGAAGCTGGGGCTTGGAGCCATCAACAGCAAAAACATGATAACCATGCCATGTTTTTCTCCTGTCAACCATTTCATAGTAGATACGGACACTAAGAGCAAAAAGCTCCTTAAATAGGGAAGGAAGAATCCATTGTCTTGCTTTGGAAAGTGACTGCTTAGAAATCTGATCGGGAAAGTCGATTTCCGAAAGATCATCACAGATTCTGGAAAGATTTTGGTGCATGGCACAACGATTGGTATGCAGTAAATAAAAAACTACATGACGGAGAGAAAGTTTTCTTTTACGGACAAAATGGTTTTCAACGCGGTGACTGTTCAAAAAACCATCGGAAGAGAGAAGGTGCCGTATGCAGATGAGGATTCTGGTGAAAATATTCTGATAACAGTTCATATGTAATACCTCCTTAAATCAAACTATTTAAGGGGGTGAGCAACATATTTTGGTTAATTTCTCAAGCGTAAAATTGCGAAAAAGTATTGATATTTTATAAAATATAGATAAATAATTTATAAAATTCTTAAGTTGACCGCATTGGTATCAGTGACGCTAAATCTATTGTAAACAAGTACACCAAAGAATGTCGTAAAGTTCCAACTAAGAATAAGAAACTTGCCAAACAAGGTAAATCTGTCACGCTTAGAGAGCCTACCGTTCCTATCCTAAAAAAACCTTGTTGCTCAAAATATTCGCTCTACGACAAGAACAAGTCGTAAAAACAATCACAGTCTGCATAATTGGTCATTCTATAGACTTGCACAGTTTATAGAATACAAAGCCAGACTTGCAGGCATATATGTAGCAACTGTTGCAACAATAGTTCTTGCATATGTATTAGCAAAGATGGGATATGCAAATATTTGGTCATTATTTGGTTCTGCAAACCAGTTATTGGGTGCATTATCATTAATTGCCTGTGCAGTATTTTTAATGCATACAAAGCGTCAAGGCTGGATGCTTTGGGTTCCAATGGTATGTATGCTTGGAGTTACATTTACAGCATTAACATTAAAGATTAAATCATTAGCATTTGCATTAATTCAGTCAACATCCACAAATACATTTGGAGATGGATTACAGTTAGTATTTGCAGTATTATTATTTATTCTTGGTGTTATCGTTGCAGTGATGGGCATTAAGAAGTTAGTTGAAAAAGAAGATCAAAAAGCAGTAAAGGCAGCTTAAAGACAAGAATTTATAAAAGCTTTTGGTGAGATAGAATATTTAAAAATAAGTATTCCGTGACAGCGTTCTGTCTTATTTATTGAAGACAGGACGCTGTTTTTTGTACTATTTTTTTAAAAATCCAGTATCAGCTTGTTTAACGAAGTCGCAGGAATGAAATAAATCAGAGACTGCAGCATCATATTCTGCAAGATTTTTTGATTTTTTAATCTTTTTGGCTGCCTTTTGGCTGTTTTCAAATAAATGAATCATATAAAACCATAGCTCCTTCATTTTGAATAATACGTTTTTCTCTCCCATAGAGATTTGTTTATAATTATCATATACTTCATTGTGAAATTGAAGAAGCTGCTGCTTTGTATGGGAAATTCCGAGTAATTCACAGACAAGTCCAGGGTTTGTAATAATCCCACGACCAAGCATAATTGATGTTACCTCTGGAAATGTTTCGCGAAATCGTTCATAATCCTCTTTTGTGAAAATATCACCGTTGTAGCAGAGTGGATGTACACTCGTGGATAATGCTTCACGAAATGCATCCCAGTTTGGCGTATTTTTGTAAAAATCAGTCTGTGTCCGTGGATGAATAATTAATTCCTTGAGTGGATATTGATTATAAATAGCAATTAAATGGCTCCACTCGTTGGCATTTTCTTTCCCAATTCGTGTTTTAATTGAAATATTCATATCAAGTTCAGAAAAAATCTGATATAAAAAAGCGTTAAGCTGATCGGGGATGGCAAGAAAGCCAGAACCTTTGTATTTTGACACGACAGTGCCAGAAGGACATCCAAGGTTTAGATTAATTTCCTGATAGCCAAGTTTAGCAAGTTCGTTTGCTGTGCGGATAAAGTCGTCAGCACAGTTGGTTAAAATTTGAGGGACAAAGAAAATTGTCTCATTATTTTCAGGAAGAGTATCGGTTTTTTCTCTTGTGTTGAAGCAATGTGTGTGGCTTGGAGCAATAAATGGTCCAAAATATTTATCTATATGACCATAAAACTGGGCATATGCATTGCGGTAAGTATAACGAGTGACTCCCTCCATTGGGGCAAGATAGTATTGCATAAGTTCTCCTAATTTTAAAAGTGATAATGTTATGTGCATGATATGATACCACATAGTGTGAAGCAATCCGTAAGTATCATGATATAAGACACGTAATCTAATATAGCATAGATTTGAAAGATTGTGCGAATAATAGAAAAAAACTATTTCTTTTTTTTATAAAGTGCGGTATAATTAAAAAGAATTAGTGGAACAAGTTTCTGACTCTTCCCAAAGTCAGACAAGCGGTTGCACTACAAATCATTCATACGGAGGTAAGTTATGTTAGTATCAGCAAAAGAAATGTTACAGAAGGCAAAGGCTGGCAAATATGCAGTTGGTCAGTTTAACATTAATAACTTAGAGTGGACAAAAGCGATTCTGTTAACAGCACAGGAATTAAAGTCCCCTGTTATTTTAGGTGTATCTGAAGGCGCTGGAAAGTATATGACAGGATATAAGACTGTTGTTGGTATGGTTAAGGGTATGATGGAAGAGTTAAAGATCACTGTTCCAGTTGCTCTTCACTTAGATCACGGCAGCTATGAAGGATGTATGAAGTGTATCGAAGCTGGATTCTCTTCTATCATGTTTGATGGTTCTCATTTCCCAATCGACGAGAACGTAGAAAAGACTACTGAATTAGTAAAGATTTGTGCAGAAAAGGGAATGTCCTTAGAAGCAGAAGTTGGTTCTATCGGTGGAGAAGAAGACGGCGTTATCGGTAAGGGTGAATGTGCAGATCCTCAGGAATGTAAGAAGATTGCTGATTTAGGTGTTACAATGTTAGCAGCTGGTATCGGTAATATTCATGGAAAATATCCTGCAAACTGGGAAGGCTTAAGCTTTGAGACATTACAGGCAGTAAGCGAACTCACAGGTGATATGCCATTAGTACTTCATGGTGGTACAGGTATTCCAGAAGATCAGATTAAGAAGGCAATTTCTCTTGGCGTAGCTAAGATCAATGTAAACACAGAATGCCAGTTATCTTTTGCAGCTGCTACACGTAAGTATATCGAAGAGGGCAAAGATCTTCAGGGTAAGGGATTTGACCCACGTAAACTGTTAGCTCCAGGTACAGAAGCAATTAAGGCTACTGTTAAGGAAAAGATGGAATTATTTGGTTCTATCGGCAAAGCAGAATAATTGAATGTAACAAAAGAAATCAAAGACGATTTCGGCGGAGCAATTCGCCGAATCGTTTTTGTTAAATAGGAAATTTTTTAATTTCCTATTTAACAAAAACACTCCGTGAGGAGGCGGCTAGATAAGAAAGATGGCATAGTTCCACTTTCGTTCGTAGTATTAGGAGGAGAAGTTATGAGTGTAAAAGTCAATGTAGCAGAGATTTTTGGGCAAAATGTATTTGGCGATGAGGCGATGAAAGAGCGTCTGCCAAAGAAAGTCTATGCCGAACTGAAGAAGACGATTGATGATGGAGCGGAATTAAGTCCTGTTGTAGCAGATGTTGTAGCAAATGCCATGAAAGATTGGGCAATTGAAAAAGGTGCGACACATTATACCCATTGGTTTCAGCCATTGACTGGTGTAACCGCTGAAAAACATGATTCGTTTATTTCCGCACCAAAAGAAAATGGAAAAGTATTGATGGAGTTTTCTGGAAAAGAGTTAATTAAAGGTGAGCCAGATGCTTCTTCTTTCCCATCTGGCGGACTTCGTGCGACATTTGAAGCAAGAGGTTATACAACTTGGGATTGTACTTCTCCAGCATTTATTCGTGAGACAGGAACAGGTTCGATTCTTTGTATTCCAACAGCATTTTGTTCGTATAAAGGAGAAGCTTTGGATAAAAAGACTCCATTGCTTCGTTCTATGGAGGCAATTAATGCACAGTCACTTCGTATTTTGCGTTTATTCGGAAATACGACAAGTAAGAAAGTTATTCCATCTGTAGGTCCAGAACAGGAATATTTCCTTGTTGATCAGAAGAAGTTCTTACAGAGAAAGGATTTAATTTTCACGGGACGTACATTATTTGGAGCGATGCCTCCAAAGGGTCAGGAAATGGATGACCATTATTTTGGTGCCATTCGTGAGCGTGTCGGTGCATTTATGAAAGATGTAAATACAGAGTTGTGGAAGCTTGGTGTGTCTTCAAAGACACAGCATAATGAAGTAGCTCCAGGACAGCATGAACTCGCCCCAATCTATGCACAAGTAAATATTGCAGTCGATCATAATCAGCTCATTATGTCCACTTTAAAAAGTGTTGCAGAGAGACATGGACTTCGCTGTCTGCTTCATGAGAAGCCATTTGAAGGCGTGAATGGTTCTGGTAAGCATAATAACTGGTCATTGACAACTGATGATGGAATCAACTTATTAGAGCCAGGAAAGACACCGCATGAAAATATACAGTTTTTATTAATATTAGCTTGTATTTTAAAAGCAGTTGATACACATGCAGAGCTTCTTCGTGAGTCTGCAGCCGATGTCGGTAATGATCACCGTTTAGGTGCACACGAAGCCCCACCTGCGATTATCTCTGTATTTTTAGGAGAACAGTTAGATGATGTATTGGAGCAGTTAGTAAGCACTGGAGAGGCACATCGCTCCTTAAAAGGCGGCAGACTGCATACGGGTGTTGCGACACTTCCTTCTTTAGTAAAAGATGCGACTGATCGAAACCGTACATCTCCATTTGCATTTACAAATAATAAGTTTGAGTTCCGTTCACTTGGTTCAAGAGATTCCGTGGCAGAGCCAAACGTTGTATTAAATGCAATTGTAGCAGAAGCATTCCAGGAGGCTGCCGATCGTCTGGAAAAAGAAGAGAATTTCGATATGGCAGTTCATGATCTGATTAAGGAATATATCGCAGAACATAGAAGAATTATATTTAATGGTAATGGTTATTCACAGGAATGGGTGGAAGAGGCAGAACGCAGAGGATTGCCAAATCTTCCTTCTATGGTAGATGCAATTCCAGCACTTGTGACAGACAAAGCAGTTGCTTTATATGAAAAATTTGGAATCTATACAAAAGCAGAATTAGAGTCTCGTGCAGAAATCCAATACGAAACTTATGCAAAAGTGCGTAATATCGAAGCAAAGACAATGATTGATATGGCAGGAAAACAGATTATTCCAGCAGTAATTAAGGCAGTGCAAGTATTAGCAGACTCAATGAAGTCAGTAAGCAGCATCTGTCCAGAAGCGGATGTAAGCGTTCAAAAAGAACTGTTAATTCAGACGTCTTCTTTGCTTGCTGAGACAAAAAATGCACTCGAAGAATTAAAAATTCAGACAGAAAACGCACTCCATATTGAAAATGTGGAAGAACAAGCAAGAACATATCATGACTATGTAGTTCCAGCAATGGAAGCACTGAGAAAACCAGTTGATCAATTAGAGATGATCGTTGATAAATCTATGTGGCCGATGCCATCCTATGGAGATTTGTTATTTGAAGTATAATGAAAAATTGACAAAATATAAAAATTTTTAAATAGAAAAAACCAGATTAGAGAGTAATTTATTGGAGTATCCCAGTTTTCTCTTTTATCTGGTTTTTTAATATGCTATTTACAGTCTGCTTCGTTACTTACTTGACTTAGTTAAATTTTCATTGTTACAAAAATGAAAGAAGTTCTTGACAAAATACGCAAATAGCACGTATACTGAAGCTAATAAAGGGGAGTAGCTTCCATTCGTGTGGTATATGAGTCGTCATCACGATTTCAGACGGAATCCGGTTCATATAAAAATTAGCGAGACTTTTATTGTACTATTTCAATCATTTTCTTAGGAAAATGATTGCTAGTTGTGTACAGTAAAAGTCTCTTTTTCTGTACATAAGGAAGAAAGAAACAGAAAGCTGCCATGGCAGCGATAAGGTGAAGGCAGAATGAGTGATGTCCTACTTTTAAGTAGGTATGATAGGTCTGCTTTGCACTGGATGAAAACGGAGGTAAGAAGAATTATGATGATGTATGTATGGTTAATTATTGGTTTTGTTTTGTTAGTAAAAGGAGCAGACTTTTTTGTTGACGGAAGTTCATCCGTGGCAAAGACATTACGTGTTCCAACGCTGATTATTGGACTTACGATTGTAGCGTTTGGTACAAGCTGTCCAGAAGCGGCAGTAAGTATTACGGCTTCTATAGCAGGAAAAAATGATATGGCATTTAGTAATGTGATTGGCTCTAACATTTTTAATTTGCTTGTTGTAGTTGGTATGAGTGCATTGTTCCATTCCGTGCAAGTAGATGCAGGAATGTTAAAACGAGAATTTCCATTATCTATTATTGTTGCAGTATTGATTTTAATTTTTGCACTTCCAATATTTGGAGGAGATATTAGCCGAATTGAGGGTATTATTTTACTTGTTATTTTTGCTGGATTTATTGCAATGATGATCAAATCTGCATTAAGTAATCGAACAGAACAGCCAGATGATGATGTGAAAGTGCTTCCAATTTGGTTAAGTATTATTTATATTGTTGGAGGAATTGCAGCAATTGTAATTGGTGGAAATGTTGTAGTAGACAGTGCTACGGATATTGCTCTTTCCTTTGGTATGACAGAAACATTAGTCGGACTGACGATCGTGGCATTAGGAACTTCCCTTCCAGAACTTGTTACAAGTATCGTAGCAGCACGAAAAGGAGAAAGTGACTTAGCACTTGGAAACGCAATTGGATCAAACCTTTTTAATATTTTATTTGTATTAGCATCAGCAGCAACAATTTCTCCAGTGGCAGTCGGTGTAGAGTCTCTGTTTGACACAGCGATATTTATTGTGTTTAGCTTAATTGTATTATTTATGGTTCGAAAAGATAGGATGCTCGTACGTTGGAAAGGTGAGATTATGATTTTAATGTATGCAGCATACATGGTATATATTATTTTAAGATAATTTATAAGGCGTTGTTTGTGAAAGAGACAACTATGCTGTTATGCAGTGTATAAAAGGTAAATAGCGTTGTGTGAAAAAGAAGCTGTTGCATTTTTATGAACTGCTCCCTGTCAAGTCAATGTCATTAAGTTAGTGTTAAAATCGAATTATAAAAAGAATTGACAGGTGAAAAAATGTGCATCTGTTGGCTCTTAACTATTTTAACCCCCAACAATCACAGATGACGATTTTCGCCATCTGTGATGCCATTTTTTCCAATAAATTTATGAAATCCTATAAGCAAAACTAATAGGATTTTTTATGGATGAACTGCGTGGGAAAGTTCGTCCCAATCTTATTGGTGAAAGAGATTTTGACAGTATTTTTAGAAGAGATTCTTCCGA
>JALFSR010000015.1 GCA_022778745.1 Clostridiales bacterium | reverse complement strand
TCAGCTTCTGTCTGGATTGCTTCCTGAGCCTGTTTCTTGGTTCCTACGAAAAGAATGGTACCGCCATCTGCTACGATATCAGCAATTGCCTTGTAAGCTTCATCTACTTTTCCTACAGACTTCTGTAAGTCAATGATATAAATACCATTACGCTCTGTGTAGATGTATGGAGCCATTTTAGGATTCCATCTTCTGGTCTGATGTCCAAAATGAACACCTGCTTCCAATAACTGCTTCATTGAAATAACGCTCATTGTCTTATCTCCTTTTGGTTTTTCTTCCGTATGCCTCTTTTATCCGAGGGACCAATCTGGCACCTTCCCGAACATCAGCACACGTGTCTTATTTTCAACTGTTTGAGTATAACATGGTTTTTTTATCCTGTCAATATTTTTTAAAAGTTTTACTTCGATTAAAATTTATCCAATTCCCGTGTTTTTACTTGTCTTATGCTTTTGCATAAATAAGGTGCTGGATTACTTTCCCACGGTAATCCGGCACCTATCCCATCTGTCTGAACTATTTTATTGTCCAACCATCATTTATCAGTCTTTTTTTACTTCCAGCTTTTTTAATTCTTCAAATACAACATCGTTCAAAACTTTAATATACGTACCTTTCATACCAGAAGAACGAGATTCAATAACTCCAGCACTTTCAAATTTACGAAGTGCATTAACGATAACGGAACGTGTAATTCCAACACGATCTGCAATCTTACTTGCAACAAGAATGCCTTCATTGCCATTTAATTCTTCAAAAATATGAGTAATTGCTTCTAATTCGGAGAAGCTTAATGTATTAATCGCAGATTTTACAATTTGAATCTTTCTTGTCTCTTCTGCATTTTCTTCATTTACAGAACGCATCATTTCCAAACCTACGACCGTTGTACCATATTCGCTTAAAATAATATCGTCAATTGTATATCCGTTATTGTTCTTGTAAATAAATAATGTACCAAGACGTTCTCCTGCAATATCAATCGGAGTGATAATTGCCTGATAACGCGTAACGTTTTCTTCGTTAAATCCTAACGTTGCTAAATTCACATTTTCTTTCGTGGAGAGAACGCTTAATAAACGTTCATTCAACATCTTATCTACAAATCCTCCGACTTTATCTTCGATTAATTCATGGATTTCTTCTACGCCTTCCCATGAACTTACGCCTAATACCTTTCCCTTTTTACTGATTACTAAGATATTGGATTCCAAAATTTCACTCAACACTTCACAAATATCATTGAATACAACTTTACTCTTGTTATTATTATGAAGCAGTTTGTTAATTTTTCTCGTTTTGTCTAACAGCTGTACGCTCATACTGTTCCTCCTTTGCTTTTTTTGCAGAATCATATGACTTTATTGTACCACAAATATTGCAAATTAACAAGAGTATTTTGTATTATTTGTCTGAAAACTCAATATTTTTCAAAATATTGTATCTAATCCGCTTTTTCTATTTGTTTCTCTTTTTTTTCCACATATCCACAGGTTTGTTCTGAGCATACAAGACGATTTCCCTTTTCAATCATATAGCTTCCGCAGTTTGGACATCGCTTCACCGACGGCTTTGACCATGACATAAATTCACATTCTGGATTATTTTCGCATCCATAGTACTTTCTTCCTTTTTTCGTCTTTTTGATAACTACTTCTTTCCCACATAAAGGACATGGAACACCGATTTTTTCTAAATATGGTTTTGTATTCTTACATTCTGGAAATCCTGGACATGCTAAAAACTTACCATGTGGTCCATATTTAATCACCATATTTCTGCCGCAATGTTCACAAATTTCGTCTGTTACTTCATCTTCGAGTGTTATCTGTTCTAATTCCTTCTGTGCAGCTTCTACTGCAGCTTCCAAATCTGGATAGAAATTGCTTACTACAGTTCTCCAATTTGATTTTCCCTCTGCGACCATATCTAATAAAAATTCCAAATTAGCTGTAAATGTCACATCGACGATGCTTGGAAATGCTTGCTTCATAATATGATTGACAACTTCTCCAAGCTCTGTCACATAGAGATTTTTATTTTCTTTTACAATATATCGTCTTGCCAAAATCGTTGTAATCGTTGGTGCATACGTGGACGGACGTCCAATTCCTTGCTCTTCCAGTTCTTTTACAAGCGATGCTTCCGTATAATGTGCTGGCGGTTGTGTGAAATGTTGTGCTGGATCAAATGATTCCACAGAAAGCTTTGATTCTTTTGTCAAATTTTTTACTACAGGATTATTTTCCTTCTTATCTGTCTCTCCCTGCACTGCAATGAATCCATCAAATTTTAGTTTTGACGCAGATGCAGAAAAACGATATGCTCCTGCATTAATTTTTACGTGAATCGTATCATATACTGCATTTGTCATTCGGCTTGCTGTAAACCGCTTCCAAATAAGCTGATATAATCGGAACTGATCTCGATTTAACGATTCTTTTATCACAGTTGGAGTAAAACGAATATTCGTAGGACGAATTGCCTCATGTGCATCTTGAATATTGCCATTTGTATTTTTCTTATCCATCACATGTTCTGCAACATACTGCTCCCCATATGTCTCTATGATGAACTTTTGCGCCATTTCATTTGCCTCATTAGAGATTCTTGTAGAATCAGTTCTCAGATAAGTGATAATACCAATGGTACCTTCTCCTTTAATATCTACTCCTTCATATAACTGCTGTGCCAAACGCATTGTCTTTTGCGTAGAAAAGTTTAATACATTCGCAGCCTCCTGCTGTAATGTACTCGTCGTAAATGGAAGCGGTGCCTTTTTTGTACGTTCCCCATAGCGAATATCTTGGATTGTAAATTCTGCCTGATTTAATTGTTCTATAATTTCATTCATCTGCTCCTGGCTTTTAATTTCTAGTTTCTGTTCTGCATCTCCACCAAATTTCGCACGAAGCGGCTTTTTTTCTCCATCTACATGAAGATCCGCTTCTAACGTCCAATATTCTTGAGGGATAAATGCGTTGATCTCTTCCTCTCTGTCACAAATAATACGCAGTGCAACAGACTGTACTCTTCCTGCACTTAAGCCTCTCTTTACTTTTGCCCATAGCAGTGGACTGATTTTATATCCAACCATACGGTCAAGAATTCGCCTTGTCTGCTGTGCATCTACTAGATTTTGATCAATCTTTCTTGGCTCTTTTAACGATGCTTTTACAGCATTCTTTGTAATCTCATTAAAGCTGATTCGATGGATTGCTTTTTCTTCTAATTTTAAAGCCTGTGCTAGATGCCAAGAGATTGCTTCTCCCTCACGGTCAGGGTCTGTCGCCAAATACACTTTATCTGCTTTTTTAACTTCTTTCCGCAGCTTTGCCAATACTTCTCCTTTTCCTCGGATTGTAATATACTTTGGTTCATATCCATGTTCAATATCAATTCCCATTTGGCTTTTCGGAAGATCTCTTACATGTCCGTTCGATGCTAGAACTTCATAGTTTGAACCTAAAAATTTTTTGATGGTCTTTACTTTTGCAGGTGATTCCACAATCACAAGATACTTTGCCATGACTCCTCCTTCATTTCTGTGCTTCGCAGAAATCAAACTATTTTATGTTAATTTTCCTAACTATTTCACAAATTCTCTTATTTCTTTGTGCAAAAGAAATAGGATTAAATATTTCACAACTCATCCCACTATATAACATAATCTTTTGCTTGGCAAGTAGTTTTTTTATTTTTACCAATTTTTATCTTGGTGAAATGAAAAATTCTTATTATAATTTTTTCTTATAATAATTTTTCACAGGCTGTTCAATATAGTTTTTTATCTCTAACTGCAAAAGCTGTGTGATCAAATACCCAATTGGCACATTCGTTTTCTGAAGAAGCTGTTCTAAATGAATCAGATCTTCTGTGATAAACTGCATGACATATTGTTCTTGCGATGTTAATTTTGGTCGAATTTCTTCTATATTATTATGTATTAAACGATCATTTGATTTACAATGAAGCCACTCCAGTACATCTTCTGGATCTGTTATAATACCTGCTCCATTCTTTATCAAATCGTTACATCCAACGCTAAGCGGATCTGTAATTCTTCCTGGAATCACACAGACATCTTTTCCTTGCTCTAATGCCTGATCTGCCGTAATCAATGAACCACTTTTTTTCCTTGCCTCTATGATGAGAATTAAATCAGATAATCCACTAATAATTCGATTACGTATTGGGAATAAATGAGGGAATCCTTGCATTCCGACCGGAAACTCAGACAATAATCCGCCATTTTTTTGAATTTGCATATACAATGCTATGTTTTCCGACGGATAACAAATATCAACCCCCGTACCAAGCACAGCAAATGTATTGCCATATTGCAGTGCCCCCTTCTGTCCCCATGCATCAATTCCAACTGCCATTCCACTAATAATTTGTATTTGAGATTTTGCAAGCCGTTGTCCAAAATAATACGCCATTTCTCTGCCATATTCCGAACAGGCTCTTGCTCCAATAATCGCCACTGACGGAAGCGTTTGATCTGGAAGTTTTCCTTTTACATATAAACTAAATGGATAGTCATATAACTGTTTTAAACGTATCGGATAATCCGAATCTTCGGATATTATAAATTCTATGTGTTTTTCCTCTAACTCATGATATTTCCGAACTATTTTCTCACTATTTTTTTTTGCCCATTCCCAGCTTTCACAGTCTTTTTTGCGAATATACGGAATTTGTTTTATTTGTTCTGCTCCAACTTCAAATATCTGCTCTGGAGTTTTATACCGTTCGATTAATTTTCGGATTTTTGCATTGCCAAAGCCAGGAACATTACATAGCCAATACCAATATTCTCGATGTGTCATTGATCCTCCTCTTTTCTTCCCCAAAACTTTTGTTCTAAGCTTCGGTAAGTAATTGCCTCTGCCAAATGCTCTGTTGTAATTCGTTCGGACTGCCCTAAATCTGCAATTGTCCTTGCCACTTTTAAAATGCGGTCATGTGCTCTTGCACTAAACTGCATCTGATCAAATATAAGACGCATTAACTCTGTTTCTTCTTTTCCAAGCTCACAATAAACTGCAATCTGCTTTCCTGATAATTGGGAATTAAACAAAATTGTCTCCGCCTTATATCGCTCGCGCTGTATGCTGACCGCATGTTCCACTCTGCTTTGAATCTGTTTTGACGTTTCATTTTGCTGTCTTTTCTGCAGTTCTTCATAAGCAATCCGCGGAGCTTCTACACAAATATCAATTCGATCTAATAATGGTTTAGAAATACGGCTCAAGTACTGACGAATCTGTCTTTGACTGCAATGACAAATTGTTCGGTCTGGATAATATCCGCATCTGCATGGATTCATCGCAGCAAGCAGTAGACTATCCGCTGGATAAACATCATTTCCATACACTCTGGAAATAACAACTTTTCGGTCTTCCATTGGCTGACGCATTACTTCTAATGTTGTATTTTGAAATTCTGGCAGTTCATCTAAAAACAATACACCCTTATCTGCCAAACTCATCTCTCCAGGCTTTGGCATCCTTCCACCACCAATTAAAGCAGTTGGTGAAACGGTATGATGAGGACTGCGAAATGGTCTTGCCGTTATTAATGGATGCTTTTCCGTAAGCATCCCACAAATACTGTATATTTTAGAAATCTCAATACTTTCTTCTAATGTAAGAGAGGGAAGAATTGTGGGAATTCGCTTTGCAAGCATCGACTTTCCAGAACCGGGCGGTCCAATGATTAACATATTGTGCATACCTGCCACTGCAACTTCCGCTGCACGCTTCATAACCGTCTGCCCATTGATTTCTGAAAAATCAACCGATATCTCATTTTTTTCTCTTAATAATGCCTCTGGATCGACTATTACTTGCTCATAATCCGATGAATTTCCTAAAAATTTGACGACTTCTTTCAATGACTGCAATCCATACACTTGCGTTCCTTGTATGACCGCTGCCTCGTTTGCATTCTGAACAGGCACAATATAACGAGAAAACCCTTCTTGCTTTCCTCTGCTGACAAGTGATAATATTCCATGAACAGGCTGAATCTGCCCATTCAACCCAAGTTCTCCGATAAATATTGTGTTTTCTGCATATTGCTGCGGAAGAAACCCTACTGCAATTAAAATCGCAATTGCAATTGGTAAGTCAAATAAATTTCCTTTTTTTCGCCGATCAGCTGGGGAAAGATTCACGGTGACTCGGCTCGGTGGAAGTAAATAATCGGAGTTGCGTAATGCCGTGCGTACACGCTCTCTCGCTTCTCGCACTTCAGACGCTAAAAATCCTACCATATCAAAACTTGGCAGTCCGTTTGAAACATCCGCTTCCACTTGCACAATATAGCCATCAATTCCAGCAGAAGCAATACAGTTTACTTTACCAAACATATTTTATTCCTTTCTGGATAGGATTTAATGAATAAATGAATAGGGATTTTAATAATAGATTGATTGGATAAATAAGATAAAACAAAAAGAAAATTTTTACTTTTATTAACAAGAAATTTTATTGGGGCGGATTATGCTGGCATGGAATATTCCATGCCAGCTCTTATTCATTAGCGTATCAAGATTCTTTTGATTTGTCAATTAGTTTTTGTACCGATTGTGCAAGCAACTGTTCACTGTTTTTATTATACTGCATCGCTAAATTTGTAACATCAAGGAGCAATGTTCCAATTATCTCTTCGATATCCAAATCTTTTTGATTATTGTCACACTGCAGCTTCGTTATTTTTTCTTTCGCAGCTATGCAGAGCTGTTCAATGGAACTATTTTTTGCAATTTCTGATTTTTTCAATACTTTTTGGGCACGAATCAATGCCGGAAATGCTTTTGGAATCATCTCCAATTCATTTTCGTATTGCAATCCATTTTCCTTTTTCTCTTGCCGTTTAATTTCTTCCCAATTGATAACAACTTGACTTGCATCATCGACAGCTTTTGTACCAAACACATGGGGATGACGCCGAATCATTTTTTTGCTAATCTCATCAATAATATCTTTTAATTCAAAAATACCTTCTTCTGATGCAATCTGTCCATGTAAAATAACTTGCAGCAATACATCGCCAAGTTCTTCTTTTAAATTTGCTGCATCATTCGTATCGGAAAACCGCTGAATTGCCTCGACAACTTCATATGCCTCTTCAATCAAACATGTTTTTAATGATTCATGTGTCTGTGCCCGATCCCACGGACATCCATTTGGTGCACGTAATATCCGAACAATTCTGCAAAACTTTGCAAATGCGTCAATCGTAGATTCATCTGGAAATGGCTCTTTAAGCAAATTATTTATATCTTCTGTTAAATTATTATTTTTTAATGAAAGCTGTTTTAGCACACTTCCTTCCAAATCTTTGATCGTAAAACAATCATCTTCATAGATCATATATGACGGCACATTTCCGTTTTTTGGAATAGAAACAGACCCTGGATTCAAATAAATATAAGATTCTCGGTTTTCTGCTGCCAATATATGAGTATGACCATGAAGCAAAATATCACCTTTGTTCAGCGGAGGCAAGTTATTTTCATTAAATAAATGCCCATGTGTCACAAACATCATACGACTGCCGCAAAAAATAATCGCATAGTCTGCCATAACTGGAAATTCAAGCACCATCTGATCGACTTCTGCTTCACAGTTTCCTCTTACACATAAAATTTTATCTTTTTGTTTATTTAGCAATGCAATCACTGCTTTTGGACAATACTCTTTTGGCAGATCATTGCGTGGTCCATGATAGAGAATATCTCCCAGTAATACTAAACGGTCTGCCTGTTCTTTTTCCAGACATCCCAACATTTTTTTACAATAATATTCCGATCCATGAATATCGGATGCAATCATTAATTTCAATTATTTTCTTCCTTTCCTACAATAACACCATGACGGTGCAATCCCTCTATTATTGATTGATAAGAAGTGACATGGACAGTTTTGATTCCCATTGCTTCTGCCTGTACAAGATTTTTTATTGTATCATCAAGAAATACTGCCTCCTCTGGACAAATTCCATATTGATTGATCAATGCCTCATAAATCGCAGCATCTGGCTTTATTTTTTTTACCTGAAATGAAATCACACCGCCATCCACATATTGCAGAAACTGGAAATTTTTCTTAGCATATTCAAACAATGTCTGTCCATAATTAGACAATACATATACTTGATAACCTTGCTTTTTTAAATCTTGAACTAATGACGCTGCATAATCATATTCTACGACAAGCTCTGTCATATCGACAAACAGCTTACGAATCTGTGCCTCATATTGCGGAGTTTGTTCTACACATGCTTCTATTACAGCATGATCTCCCATAACACCTCTGTCAAATTCTATCCAAAGCGGATTTAAAAATACTGCATTTGCCACTGCTTCTTCCACCTCTTTGGAAAATCCAAATGAATGCAAGTATCCTTTCCAACGATAGTTTGTCAGTACATTCCCAATATCAAAAATAACCGTTCGTATCATTTCTTTATTCCCCTCTCTTCTATCTGATGCTCCAGCCAGTTTTTCAAATCCTCAAATACGGCAAATCGATCTTTTTCATTTAATATTTCATGTCTTGCATTTGGAAAAAGATGAATATTCACATTACATCCTGTCTGTTTCAACTGACAATATACTTTTTGCACCCCTTTTCCAAAATCTCCAACAGGATCATCTTTACCCGAAACAATATAAATCGGCAAATTATTTGGTATTCGCTTTATATTGTTTTTACAGGACACTCGCACTAAAATTCGGAAAAAATCTCGATATGCACTTACTGTAAAGCGAAAAGTGCAAAATTGATCTTGCAAATATTGATCAACTGTCTGCTCATCTGAAGAAATCCAATCCGAATTCGTCCGATTCGGAGCAAATTTTTTATTATACATGCCAAGTATCATCCGATCAATCAAATGACTGCGGTAATGACTTCCAAATAATATACAAAACAGCTTTGTCAAACATTCTCCAAACCGCACTTCAGGCAGACAGTGGTATCCCGTCCCCATTAAAATAACTCCGTCAAGCTGTGTTCCATATTTCATAATATAATTCCGAGTAAAAAATGACCCCATACTATGACCCATCAAATAAATCGGCACGTTTGGAAACTTCTTTTTTGCATATATAGTTACACGATGCATGTCCAAAATAACTGCACGATCTCCATCTTTTTCACAAAAGTATCCAAGATCTTTTTCTGTCTTTGCCGTATATCCATGTCCTAAATGATCATGCCCAATTACCGCAATTCCATACTGATTCAAATAAGCTGCAAACTGCTCATATCGTTTGATATGCTCCACCATTCCATGAGCAATCTGCAGCACTGCTCTTACCTTTTTTTTCGGAATCCACATTATTGTATGAAGTTTTTCTGTTGAAATAATGGATGGCAGCCAAATTTGTTTTTCCATATTCTAAATTCGTACTCCTTCCTATTTTCCTACGTATTATTTAAGATAGTTTCTCAATTTTATTAATGCACTCTTTTCAATTCGACTGACATACGAGCGAGAAATTTCTAATTTATCTCCAATCTCCCGCTGCGTATATTCTCTTAAACCAAAAAGTCCATACCGCATACATAAGACGGTACGTTCTTTTTCTTTCAAACATGTCTGCAATGCTTCATAAAGTTGTTTTACATCTTCTTTATAGGCAATCATATCTGATATTTCTTTTTCATCCATCTCAATAATGTCCATCAGATTAATTTCATTTCCTTCTTTATCCGTCCCAATTGGCTCATATAAACTTACTTCCCGGCTTCTTTTCCTTTCAGAACGCAGCATCATTAGTATTTCATTAGCTATACTCACCAATGAAGCATAACAGACAATTATTCTTCTTTATTATAGCAGATTTTTTATTGTTCGGATACTATATATTTTTCTGTTGTTATTTATTTTTTAACATGGACTGCCTGCAGACTGCATTGAAACAATTTTTATTCAATATTTGCTGTACTTCCTCCCACACTTTCCCAGACACTACTCCTTGATGTGCACCGACTGCAATAATCCATTCGTTCATTTCTCTTATTTTTGTTGTTTTTCCTGCCCTCTGCAACGTGCGATTATATGCCATAATTCCATAAGAACCGTCAAACATTGCCTTTTCAGAAAAAACTATAATATTATTTTTTCTAAAATAATTCCAGGCATCTATATCTGCATTCATATAAACAGGATTAGTCAAAATGGCTCGAATTGCAAACCGAGAAAATGGTTTATTATTTTTTGTATGGTAAGAACAGTCTGCTAAAAACTGTTCCGTCTTTGCAAGTGATTTTGTTTGTATAAAACAATCATAAATAAATCGTATTATTTCAATTTCTCGCTCTATCTGTTTTAATCGGTATGTCTTTTTTCGTTTTCCATCTGACATTTCTTCTATTACTTCCTGTGAACAATATCCTGTCGGTGTTATTCCACCAAGCCATCGACCCGTTTTTGCAAGTTCTTTCATATTATCTTGTATTCTCTCCGCAATCGTTTCCCTTTCTAACTGAGAAAAAACAGAAGCAATATACATCATTGCTCTGCCCATCGGCGAAGATGTATCAAACTGCTCTTTAATTGAAATAAAAGAAATGTTCCTATCATTTAATTGTTCTATTAATTGTGCAAAATCTCCGATGTTTCGGCTGATTCGGTCAAGACGATATACGACAATACTCGTTAGTTTTCCCTCTTTTGCTGCTTGCATCATCTGCTTAAATTGTGGTCGTTCTAATGTGCCTCCCGAGAATCCTTCATCTTCATAAATAATAATATGTTTCAACGTTTCTTTTCCATAATGAAGTACAATATATTGTTTACATAATTCGATTTGATTTTCTATACTCTCTCCTTTTCCTGTAAATTTTGATTTACGAGAATAAATTGCAAACACCTTCCCGTTCCTCCCGCACACCATTTCTCTATATGATAAGCTTCTATCTGCACAATTATTCCAGCAAAAATATAAAGACATGATGACCATTGCCCACCATGTCTTTTCTATTTATCGTGTATATTTTAATGCAGAAATTAATTTGTTATTATCACTTACCATGTTTTTTTATAGCGATGTCGAAAATTATATTTTAAGATACTATATGGAACAGGTTTTCTTCCTTGTTCTTTAATCTTTTCATTCATATAATCCCTCAGTTTCCATATATTTACCCCAGTTGTGGAAGAAGTTACATTCAACGTCTCCAACAACATCTGCTCGGTAAAGCCCAAATCGTTCTGAATCACCTGTGGATCCATTCCAAGAATTTTATAATTTGCTCGTAACTCTCTGCTTGTTGTCATCTTCTTTTCTACGCTTAAGCTCATAGGACTACCTCCGTATTATTAATTTTCCTCAATACAAAATAGCATAATGTCAAGTGAAACTCTTTCATTTTTCTTCTCCGTTTAGTGTTCTGCAAACTTGAACTTAAAGTGGAGACTATTCACTCTGCATTTCATTTATAAATATTCCGAATATGATTTATTATAACAGAAATAAGCGGAATATTTTTTGTATATCGCAAAATTAATCGTATTCTTCATTAAATTTTGTCTTTTTTGTGTTTTCTGCATCACTGCCATATTAGCACAATGCAGTGAAATGTCAAGACAAAAATCTTTAAATCTTTTTTAAATTTTCTTTAATTCTTTGTAATCTTTTCTAATAACATTGAAAATGATTTCGATTCATCAAGATAATCACGAACTTATAAGCGCTGGCAGCTGTTATACAAAACTGTGCCGCATAAACAATGAGAGGATAGCATTATCAATACATTTGGCAGCATAACTGGACAATTTATTTCCTCTTTCTACGTCAAATGTATTAACCGCTTTGATTAATCCTATCGTCCCTATTGAAATTAAATCTTCCATTTCTTGTTCGGCAAATGCATATTTTTTAATAATATGTGCAACAAGACGCATATTTCGTTCAATTAATAGCTCTCTCGCTTTTGGATCTCCTTGCCTAAGTCGCTCTAAGCATTCTCTTTCTTCTGATGCACTGAACGGTTTTGGAAATGTTTTCAATGAAAAAGCCACCTATGACGCCATTTTTTATATTATATGTGTCATAGATGGTAAATGTGCTTTTCCATATTTTACTCTTCTTTTTTTCTCAATTTTACAATATTTCTTGCTTTTTTTCGTCTATCATCATCAATTGCTGCATAATGTTTTTTCGTTGTATTGACATCTGCATGACCAAGTACATCTGCGACAAGATAAATATCTCCTGTCTCGCGATATAAATTTGTGCCATAAGTGCTTCTCAATTTGTGAGGTGTAATATTTTTCATTGTCGTTACAGTACGTGAATATTTTTTTACAAGGTTTTCTACCGTACGCACACTGATTCGTTTTTTTTGAAGAGAAAGAAACAATGCCCGTTCATGACCTTCCTCTGCAACTATTGTATTTCTCTGTTCTAAATAGTCGAGCAATGCACTCTCTACTTCATCTCCAAAATAAACAATAACTTCCTTTCCACCTTTTCGATGTACTTTAATTCCATCATTTTTTAAATCAATATCCTCTAAATTTAAACCAACACATTCGGATACACGAAGCCCTGTTCCAAGCAGCAGTGTCATAATTGCAAGATCTCGAATTCGTGTACGTTGATGAAATACTTTTTGCTTTTCTGTCAGTTTTTCTCCATTATCTACATGTTCCAATAACATTTCCATCTCATCCATATCAAGCCGAATAATTGCTTTTTCATGAAATTTTGGAGTTTGAACAAGCTCTACTGGATTATATTTAATCGACTCATTTCGATAAAAATAACAATAAAATGACTTTAAAGAAGAAAGCTTTCGCATAATTCCTCTTTCTTTATTCGTATGAACTTGCCCATCTTCTTCATAAAGTTTTACATAATCCAAATATTCTTCAATGTCCATTGGACGCAGCTGCTCTAACTGCTCCAAAGTAATATCCTTGATCTCTACTTTTTGAAAAATCGGATTTGTATTGTGCAAATATCGAAAAAATATATTCAGATCATATGCATATGCGATTCTTGTCCGTGATGATGTTCTCGTTTCAATTCCACGAAAATAATTTTTGGCAAATGGAGGAAGTGCAGCAATCAATTCTCTTAATTTATATGTATTTTTTATATCCACTTGCTCATGATAGCTTTGTTCTTTCACTCTCGTCACCTCTATATTTTTGCATGATATCCATATTCCAATCATCAATCTTACTATGCTCCACCGCAGTAAACAATCGTTTCTTAATATCTGGGTAATAGCTATTCAGCTGTTTTATTAATTGTTTCATTTCTTCTCGCTTTGTATGATGGTCGGCAGGGCATGGATTTTTCATTGGAATCAGTTTTTGCTGATTCATAAATCCAATAATTTCATTTTCCGATACATAAATAAGCGGACGAATCACTGCAATTTGCTGATCTGGAAAATACGTATATGGTCCAAATGATGAAAAACGTCCCTCAAAAAACAAAGACATCATCATTGTTTCAATCACATCATCTTTATGATGTCCATAAGCAATCTTATTACATCCAAGTCTTTGAGCCTCCTGTAATAATGCCCCTCGCCGAAGTTTTGCACAAAGTGCACATGGGTGTGCTTCTTTTCTCTGCTCAAAAACAATCCCCGCAATCTCGGTCTTCACTTGAATAAACTCCACTTGCAACTGCTCGCAAATTGTTTGCAGCATCGTTGTGTTATATGATGGAAACCCCATATCAACAGTAACTGCATAGACAGAAAATGGAATAGGATAAAAATGCTGTAAATGACTCAATGCGTATAACAAAGCAATACTGTCTTTTCCTCCCGATAGTCCAACTAAAATCTTATCACCTTGCTCGATAAGATCATATTTATCTATTGCCTGACGTGTATAACTAAGCAATTTTTGCAGTTTCATAACATTAACCTCTTTTAACACTTATTTTTCTATCCTTTAACAGTATAGCATGGAGCAAGTCATTTCGCAATTAAAAGAAAATCAAGCAGTTAAACTTTCCTTATATCTTTACATAAATTGAATGTTTCCTCTAGTTATTATTATTATATTTTTTTATTTTTCTCTTTTTTCTATTGTATTTTTTAGATATATCTGATAAACTATAAGAGTATTTATTCAGTATCTATTCAACAAAATCAGAATAGATTCCTTTATTTTAATATATTTTTGTATGGGAGGATTTTGAACATGAGAAAAACTACTAAGCTTGTTGCTATGATCGCAGCAGTTTCATTACTTGCATTTACTGGATGTACAAAGAATCCAGCAGCTACATCTTCTGACGCAGCTTCTACACCAGCTGTTTCTTCTGATGCAGCTTCCACTCCAGCTGCTTCTTCTGATGCAGTTTCCACTCCAGCTGCTTCTTCTGACGTAGCTTCTACTCCAGTTGCTTCTTCTGATGTAGCTTCTACTCCAGCTGAATCTACACCAGCTGTTTCTTCTGATGCAGTTTCTACTCCAGCTCCGGAAACAACTCCTGAAGCTACTGTTGACGCAGCTTCTATTCAGGCATCTGTTGCTGCTGCTGCTGAATCCGCTGCTGCATCTGCTGCTGCATCCGTTGTTGCTGCTGCATCTTCTATTCAGTAATTTTTATACTACTGCTTTTGATTGTGCAGTAAGACATGCTGTTTCACAAACAGTTTCTCACTACATAAATACCCCCATATACGAGTAATTCTCCTATATGGGGGTATTTTATTTCATCGGCTCATAAACCGAGCAAGCGGTTCAATCACATCTGACAAATTTGTAATTGCACGATTTAATTCATCCATATCCATTTTTTGTACTGCATCTGACAAGTTTTTAATTGCTGTATTCAAATTTTCTATATCCATCTGATCTAATTTTCCAGTCATTTGCTGCACTTCTTCATTTAATGTAACAATGAGCTGATCAATATCTGTTGTCAGCTTACTCAATGACTCTTGATCCAAATCCGACTGAATCTGACTAATTTGATTCATCATACCTACTGTTTTTGGTACAAGAATTAATGCTGATACAAGTATAATAATAAACATTCCTACACAGGAAGCTGCAATTACCTGCAACAGCCGATATTGTCTTTTATTTAACTCCTCCATATAAGTCCTCCATTCCATTTTTTATCCAATTCCACCGAAAATAATTTCTACGATATATAAAATAATATAGTAACTTAATTATTATGATACCAGGGTCAAAAGGTCATGCTTTTTCATGCTTGCATGAAAAAGCATGATTTTGGGACCCGCAAAACATGAGAAAGTAGCCCGATTAGGGTGAATTTCGAATGTTTCTAGGATTGCGAGAACACATAGTGCGGAGCAATCCGTAGGTATCATGGGGTCAAACTATCTTTTGACCCCAACATCATTATTATAGCGAAAAAAAATTATTATCACAAGACTTACTATCTATTTTATATAAATTTAATTAAATGAAACAGTTATCCTTTTTATTCATATATTACATCTTTATTTCATACAAAAGTTCATTATTTTCCATATCGTTTTTCTAACTGATTAATCAATTGATACAATAAGACCGCCATTATACATAAAATAACAATACTCATAATAACAAGATCTAATTGAAACACTTGACTTCCATAAATAATTAAATACCCTAATCCTTCTCTTGCTGCAAGAAATTCTCCAATAATCACTCCAACAAGACAAAGTCCAATATTCACTTTCATATTGCTAATAATCATTGGAATACTTCCTGGCAATAGTACAAACCGCATAACATCTTTTTTTGTTCCTCCTAAAATATAAATTAGCTTTACAAGATTTTGATCTACTTCTTGAAAGCTCGTGTATAATGTAAGAATACTTCCAAACACTGCAACCGAAGCTGCCGCTACAATAATTGTCTTCCAATCATTTCCTAACCATACAATAAGCACTGGTGCAAGTGCTGACTTTGGCAAACTATTTAACATGACAAGATACGGTTCTATTATTTTTGCAACAGATGTACATGTCCAGAGCAAAACAGCTGCTACAATTCCAATTACTGTCACTGCACAAAAACTAATTAATGTCTCAGTCATCGTAATCCCAATATGAACAAACAGACTTTTATCTATTACCATCTCATAAATTGTCTTTGCAACCCGACTTGGACTACTAAAAATAAAATCATTGATCCATCCCGCTCTTACCGCTCCTTCCCAAACACCAATAAATAACATAAACAGACCAATCTGCGCCAGATGAATTTGCCATTGCTTCTTTTTTTCTTCAAGCACATATCGCTCATGCTCACTCATTTTCCTGCATCTCCTTCCATATCATATTAAAATATGGTGCAAACTGCTTTGCATTTCTTCTTTGAAGCGGAGTTAATTCAGGATCAAAGGAAAGTGTTATAATATTTTTTATTTGCGCTGGCCGATTGCTTAAAACAACAATTCGATCACCAACACTAATTGCCTCGGATAAATCATGTGTTACAAGAATTGCCGTTTTATTTTCTTTTTTTAGTATACTGTAAATATCATCACATACTTCCAATCTCGTCTGATAATCCAATGCGGAAAATGGTTCATCCAATAATAATAATTCTGGCTCCATCGCAAGAGTACGGATCAATGCTGCACGCTGCCTCATTCCTCCAGATAACTGAGACGGACGTGCTGCAGCAAACTCGGATAATCCATACATTTTTAACATTTGGTTCACATGTTTTTTTGACTGATCATTTAATCGATTTTGAATTTCTAATCCAAGTGTAACATTACTATAGATCGTTCTCCATTCAAACAAATGATCTTTTTGAAGCATATATCCAATATTCATTGCCATATCATGCATTGCTTTTCCCTTTAGTAAAATTTCTCCACAATTTGGAGAAGCTAAACCACAAATTAAGTTAAGCAATGTTGATTTCCCACACCCAGATGGACCGACAATCGAAACAAACTCTCCTTCTTCTATTTGCAGTGATATATTGTTCAATGCTAATGTCTCAGCTTCCATTGTCTGATATGCATAAGAAACAGATTTTAACTCTAAAAAATGACTCATCCTCTTTGTTTCCCTTATACGAATACTTTCTTTATCATATGAAATTTTATGATCAAACGCCACCAACAACTATATTTTTTATCGATTTTTATTGCCATACCTATACTTTTCCTTTAAAATGATGTTAGGGTCAAAATATCTTTTGACCCTATGATACCTACAGATTGCTCCGCACTACATGCTCTCGCAATCCTAAAATATAATTATACAATATGAGAGAATATTTCATATTTTTTAGGTATTTTGATTTACTTAATACACAATTTAAAACAAAGGAGTATTTCTATGAATTTAAAACAAAAATCATTTTTGGCTTTTTTCTTGCTGCTATGTATCAGTATCTGTTCTTGTGGTCAGCTATCTGCCACATCGAATTCTTCACCAATTCAAACAAATACTGCATCATCTTCGATGGAAGTACATTTTTTAGATGTCGGACAAGGGGATTCTACACTTCTGCAATGCGATGGTCAGACAATGCTCATTGATGCTGGAAATAATGACAAAGCAGATGATGTGCGAAACTACTTAATCAGCAAGGGAATTAAAAAATTGGATTATGTCATTGGAACGCATCCAGATGCAGATCATGTCGGAGGGCTTGATGTCATTATTGATGAATTTGACTGTAAGACAATTTTTCTTTCTGATCGCACTGCTGATACAAAAACTTATCAAGACGTCGTTCGTTCCGTCACTCAAAAAAATTATCAAAATACTATTCCTTCGGTAGGAACGACGTATCCGCTCGGAGGTGCATCATTTACGATCATTGCACCAAACAGCAATGACTATGGTAGTAATACAAATGATTACTCTATCGGACTTATTTTACAGCATGGCAATAACCGATTTTTATTTACTGGAGATGCTGAAGAAAATGCTGAAGAAGATATATTACAAAATGGCATTGATATTTCTGCCGATGTTTATAAGGCAGCACATCATGGCAGCCGAACTGCCTCGACCTCTGCTTTTTTAGATGCCGTTCACCCTGCTTATGCCGTAATCAGCTGTGGCGAAAACAACCGCTATGGACACCCTCATGCACAGACATTAAATGAATTTCGGACGAGAAATATTCAAGTATTTCGGACAGATGAACAAGGTGCCATTGTTGCATCTTCTGACGGCAATACAATTCGCTGGAATATGTCACCAAGTACAAGCTGGAAAGCTGGAGAACCTATTGGCTCTGCAACAACAGTTGCTCCTGCACAAACTAGCTATATTTTAAATACAAAGACAAAGAAATTTCATCTTCCGACTTGTCGCTTTGTGAAAAGTACAAGTACAGAAAACAGACAAGAAACGACATTATCCAAAGAACGTTTGATTCGTGACGGATATGAACCATGTGGTTCCTGTAAACCGTAATACATACAAAAATTGAAAAAGAACTTTCCATAAAATAATTGGAAAGTTCTTTTTCTTATGCTACTTTATCATTTATATTAGATTACTTTTTTGGACGAATAATCTTTGCAGGACATTTTTCTGCACAAGTACCACATCCATCGCACTTACTGTAATCAATTGTTGCTACATTGCCAACCATGCTGATTGCAGCATTTGGACATTGTTTTACACAAAGTGTACATCCAAGACATCCAGCAGAACAGTTTTCTTTTACTGTCTTACCTTTATCCTGAGAGTTACATGTAACATGATAAGTTGAACTATATGGAACTAAATCAATTAACTGATTTGGACAAACCTGTGCACATTTACCACAAGCAACACATTTTTCTGGATCAACAACCGCCACACCGTCTACAATATGAATAGCATCAAACTGACATTCGCTCACACAAGAACCAAATCCCATACATCCATAAGAACATCTCTTTGATCCTTTTCCAGGTACAACAGATGCATCTCTACAGTCTTTAATACCAGTATAAACGCATTTTTCCTTTGCTACACCACATGTACCTGCACATTTTACAAATGCAACTTTCTTTTCTGAAGAACCTGCTTCTACACCTAAAATTGCACTGATTTTTTCTGCTACTGATGCTCCGCCGACTGGACAAGCATTTGGAGCTGCTTCTCCTGCCGCAATTGCTTTTGCTAATGCATCACATCCTGCATATCCACAACCGCCACAGTTATTTCCAGGAAGTTCTCCACGAACTGCGATTTCTTTTTCATCTACTTCTACTTTAAATTTTTCTGCTGCCACTACCAGAAGAAGTCCGATAATGAGACCAATAACACCGACTACGGCGGCAGCTATTGCAATACCTGTTATATCCATATCTTTCTTCCTCCTAAATTAATCCTGAGAATCCAAAGAATGCAATTGCCATCAATGCTGCTGTCAGAAGCACAATTGGCGCACCCTGGAATGGCTTAATAATATTATTATGAGCAATACGTTCACGAATACCAGCTAATAATACAATAGAAATTGTAAAACCAATTGCTGTGCCGAGACCATTCACTACACTCGTAACAAAATCATATTCTTTTTGTACATTTGTTAAAGCAACACCTAATACTGCACAGTTTGTTGTAATCAGAGGAAGGTATACACCTAATGCCTCATACAGTCCTTGACTGTTTTTCTTTAAAAACATCTCTACAAGCTGTACTAACGCTGCAATTACAAGAATAAATACAATTGTCTGTAAAAATTCAAGTCCTGTCGGAACAAGAATAAATGAATAGATTAAACTTGCACAGGCAGATGCAATCGTAATAACGAAGATAACGGCAAGACCCATGCTGGCTGCTGTTTTTACCTGCTTGGATACACCCAGGAATGGACATAAACCAAGAAATTGGCTCAATACGACGTTATTTACAAGGGCAGCTCCAACTAATACTAAGATCAATTCTTTCATGGAAATCCCCCTATTCTTCTACTTTTTTGATCGGCTTCTTTGCAGAAGCTGATTTTTTTGCTGCTGGCTTTACTAGTTTCTTTGCTGCAGCTTTCTTTTCTTTTTTCGTCTCTACTACTTCTTTTTCTTCTTCTTCGATTTCTTCTTCTCTCTTATCGCAATCAGAAGAACAGGAACCACAATGTCCACTGCATCCTTTTTCTACTTTCTTATTTGCTTCTGTATGAATATGCATTGCATTTAAGAACGCAATAATTAAAGATAACACAAGGAATGCTCCAGGTGCCAAAATAAAAATGGAAACTGGCTCATAAGCTGCTGGCATAATTTTAATACCAAAAGCAGTACCTGCACCGATTAACTCACGGAATAAACCGATACATGTTAAAGCAATTGTAAAACCGATACCCATACCAATACCATCAAAAGCAGAAAGGACTGGTGGATTTTTAGATGCAAATGATTCTGCACGACCTAAAATAATACAGTTTACTACGATCAGCGGAATATAAATTCCAAGTGCATCATACAATGTCGTCACATATGCCTGCATTAACAGCTGAACAACTGTTACGAGAGATGCTACGATAACGATATATGCAGGAATTCTTACTTTTTCTGGAATAATATTTCTTAAAATAGAAATAATTAAGTTTGAACAAATCAATACGACCATTGTGGAAACACCCATACCTAAACCGTTAATCGCAGATGTCGTTACTGCGAGAGTAGGACACATACCAAGCATTAAGACAAAGGTAGGATTTTCTTTTGCAACACCATTATAAATACGTTCAATATATTTATTCATATTCCCACCTCCTTATTGTATTGGTGCTTCTACTGGCACAGATTGTTGGATTACTGCCTCAGAAGGAGCTGGTGTTGATTCTACTGTTACAGGTACAGAAGAATCTGGTGTTGGGGCTACTGGATCACTCACAGATGGTACAACATCTGATGGTACAACGTCTGATGGCACAACATTAGATGGCAAAGCATCTGATGGATTTACTTGCTCTGGAACTACTGGAATTACTGGAACACTTCCTGGCACAACTGCCGTATGAATAAACTTCAATGCTGCATTCACTGCACCAGTCACTGCCTTTGATGTAATAGTAGCTCCACTTAATGCATTAATATCACTTTCTGTCTGAGCACCTATCTTTGTTACTGCAAACTGCTCTACAAGCTTATCTTTAAACTGATTCATAAATTCTGGCTCTTTTGCTTTCATACCAAGACCAGCTGTCTCATTGATTGTCATGATCTGAATACCTTTTACTTTTAACTGTGCATCAAATCCAACGGTTAAAATAATTTCGCCGCCAAATCCATCTTTACTTGATGCATTCACAACATATCCAACTTGATTTCCAGCTGCGTCAACTCCCATAAGAGCTTCATTGATCAGTACATTGCCAAGTGTTCCATCTGCAAACATATCGGAACTATTTGCCTTTGGAAGCATCTGTTTAAATGAATCTGTTTCTACAAAATCAACTGCACCTGGACAAACTTGCTGATATGCTGCAACCTTTGCTTTATTTTCATTTTCTTCAATTACTGTCTTTGTAACTTGATATACACCACCTAAAATTAAACCTGCAAGCAATGTAATAACAAATAACTTCACTGCATCGATCTGCTTTACAGATCCTTTTTGTTTCTTTTGTGGAAGTCCTTTTCTCTTTCCATATCCGAATGCAGTTGGCATTGTTACACGTTCAATCAATGGCACTGTAATATTACCTAAAATAATTGCATATGATACACCTTCTGCAGATGGTCCAAACAGACGAAATACACCTGTCAAAACACCAAGCAACATACCAAATACAACTTTACCCTTCTTTGTAATTGGGCTTGTAACATAATCTGTCGCCATGAAAAATGCACCTAACATTAAACCGCCGCCGCATAACTGTGCAGCTAAAAATGGCATATTGAAACCTTCACCGCCAAATAATAATACAAATACGGCAAATGTCACTATGTATGAAATTGGAATCCAAAGAGTAATTACTTTACGAAGTACAAGATAAATGGCTCCAATTAAAATCGCTAATGTAGATACTTCACCGATCGTACCTCCAGTAAAACCAAGGAACATATCTACTACATTTACTGGATTTCCAGCCTTTAACTCTGCCAATGGAGTTGCACCTGTAACACCATCAACAGCAAATGTGCTCATTTTTCCAGCAAATGAAATTAATAAGAAACATCTGGCAGCAAGTGCTGGATTCATAAAGTTCTGTCCTAAACCACCAAACAGCTGCTTTACAAACAGAATTGCAAATACACTACCAATAATTGGCATCCACCACGGAACTTCTGGTGAAAGATTCAATGCCAATAATAAACCAGTTACTAATGCACTTCCATCTGCGATTGTTACTTTCTGATGTGTTACTTTCTGGAATAAAAATTCTGTCAATAATGCGGTAATAACCGAAAGTAAAATAATAATAACTGCTGGAAGCTTAAACCAGTAAATACCAAAAGCAGTTGCAGGGACAAGTGCAATAGCAACATCAAACATAATGCTGCTTGTCGTATCTCCGCTTCTGCCATGTGGTGATGATGATACATTTAAAAAATCACTCACAATGTTACCTCTTTTCTATGCTTATTACGCTTTTCTGCGCCGCTTCTCCATTACTGCTTTTCGAGCCTGCTTAAATGCCTGTGTCAATGGACGCTTTGCTGGACATACATATGCACAGCATCCGCACTCACAGCATTCCATACCAAAGTTTGCTTCAAATCCCTCGATATCATGTACTTCTGCAAACTCCATCAGTTTCTGTGGAACAACATGTCCTGGGCATACTTCTACACATCTGCCGCAGCGAATACATGCACTTGGCTCAAACTCTGCTACTTCATCATGTGTCATGCAAAGTAATGCCGATGATGTCTTAATAACAGGAATATCAACTGTTGATAATGCCATACCCATCATTGGTCCACCAGATACAATCTTTTCTGGATTTTCTTTTAATCCACCTGCTGCCTCTAATAAATCCAAATAATTCATACCTATTCTTGCATTGAAATTATGAGGATTTTCTACAGCATCTCCTGTTACTGTTACAATACGGCGAATCAGAGGTGTTGATTTGCAGACTGCCATATAAATAGAAATTACTGTATCAATATTGTCAACAATACAGCCTGCATCAGCAGGAAGCATCGTTGAATTGATCTCTCTTCCAGATACTGCATAAATTAATGTACGCTCTGCACCTTGCGGATACTTTGTCTTCAGTGGATAAACTTCAATATTATCTTCGTCTTCCACCATCTCACTAATTAAACGAATGGCTTCTGGTTTATTGTCTTCAATTCCAATTACACCTTTTGCATTGTCAAATAAGCGAAGAATTACTTTTAATCCTCCAATAATTCTTTCTGGCTCTTCCATCATCATGCGGTAATCAGATGTCAGATATGGTTCACATTCTGCACCATTCACAATAACATAATCAATTTGCTCTTCATTCTTTGGTGCAAGCTTTACATGAGTTGGGAATCCAGCTCCTCCAAGACCAACAATACCTGCATCTTTTACAATTTGACGGATCTCTGCCTTTGACAACTTTGTATAATCTCTGTCTTTGCCAAATCCATCTACTGCAGTGTCAGTCTCGTCATTCGTGATAACAATAGAATTTACCATCGCACCAGATGCTACAAGTCGTGGCTCAATTGTCTTTACTGTTCCTGACACAGAACTAACTATGTTAGCAGAAATAAATCCTCCGGCTTCCGCAATGATCTGACCCATCTTCACGTAATCGCCTTTTTTTACTAAAGGTTTCGCAGGTGCCCCGATATGTTGGGACAATGGGAAGATCATATCGCCATGCGGCGTCACAGTTTCTACTGGAACATTCTTTGTTAGTTCTTTTCCGTCGTATGGATGGATGCCCCCTTTAAATGTTCGTTTTTTCATAAAACACCAGGTCCTTTTCTTTATTTTTGCGGCTATCCAGATTATATGTGGAAAAGGTATTATCCTGACTTCTCCACCATCGAATACCCTACTATAAATAGTACATTGATTTTGTTTATTTGTCAATCCTATTGTGTCAATATTTCCATCTATTTTATGTTTTCCTCCTATATTATTGTACAAATTTACATACATATTTTTTCTATTTTTACCACATCAACATAATATCCACTTGTCTTTATTATCCTTTTATGTATTTTATCTAAGATTTGGGGTTATTTTTTGACTTTTTATTATAATTCTATATTTTTTTACTAATACAAAATATTATAGTTTTTCTTATTAGTAAATAATAGTTTTTATACATTTATCGCAAAATAAAGCAATACACAATTGGCAATGTATACAATACTATTCCGTGTTTACAGAAAAAAAGAAAGAAACCAACTCTGATTCAATCAGTTTGGTTTCTTTCTTATTCATTTATTTGCTTTTATAATGTTCACTGATTATTGTACTGGATATACTCCAAACTCAAATCCTTTTGCTCTTACTCCATCAATAAAATCTCCAAGAATTTGTGTGTTTGTAGATGATACTGCATGTAACAAATAAATTGCTCCTGGATGCACTTCGTTCAAGCACTTTTGAAGGCTTGCTGTCGGATCTGGCTGTGCTTCTCTATCAAAGTCTTTATGTGCAAAACTCCAAAATACACTACGCATACCAAGACTTTCAGCTAAAGCAAGCGACTGTTCACTGAATTCTCCTTCTGGAAAACGGAACAGTTTTACGTCATATCCAAACTGATCTTTTATTATATTGTTAATTGTAGTAATCTCTGCTGTCTGCTGCTCCAATGATAATGTTGGCATCGCTTTATGAGAAACTGTATGATTACCAATCACATGACCTTCATCGATCATACGCTGTACTAACTGCGGATCACTGTCAATAAACTGTTTTGTTAAGAAAAATACCGCTTTTACATTTTTCTCTTTTAATGTATCCAAAATCGTCGGAGTATAACCCGCTTCATATCCTTCATCCATCGTTAAATAAATGACATTTTTATTTGTATCCTGAAGAAAATCAGCATTATATTTTCCATACTTCTTTACATACCAATACATATCGTTTGGCACGTTTTTACTGTCTCTTCCGTTTGCTGCTGAAAATCCGCATCCTCCGCTTTTGTTTGGAAGAGCTGGAATATTATTTAAATAAGACTTATCCACTGCTGGAGTGGATGGTGGAGTTTCTGCTTGTATTGACGATTCTGATACAGACTCTGCCGGTGCTGGTGTTGATGAGTCTGACACAAACTCTGTTGATGGCGTCTCTTGTGGTGTCAATTCTGATGCAGATTGAGATGCAGATTCTGATGACGATGTCGTGCTTTCTGCCGCTGCTGCACTATCACTTGAAACAGATGGTGTTGTACTTGATTGTTCATTATTCGCATTACCACAGCCGCCAAGAGCTAATACACTACATAAAACTAATCCAATTACTGCATTACGCTTTAATTTTGTCATGATACATCCTCCGATTTTTTATATGAATCGAGACTATTATACCATTTTTTCAATATTATGCAAGTGAAAATAATGTTTTTAATACTTGTATACTTTGGTCTATACCGAGGACGTTGCTGTTAATTGTCAGATCATAACTTTCCTTTTCTCCCCAACGGCGGTTTGTAAAGAAGTTATAATAACTACTTCTCGCTTTATCTTTTTTCTTTATCATAGATACTGCTTCTTTTTGTGAAATTTCATATTTTTGCATAATTCGTTTGATACGGGCTTCCATATCTGCATGAATAAATACCGAATGTACATATTTTCTTCCTGCCAAAATATAATCTGCACAACGACCAATCAAAATACACGACTCTCGTTCTGCAAGCTGACGAATTACTTCTGACTGAAGATTAAACAACATATCATTCAATGGAAGTCCATATCCTGTCTTTTCATTTGCCAAATCATGATGAATCGTATAAAGAAGGCTATTTGCTTTCTTTTCTTCTACATTTCTGAATATAGAAATATCAATCTCTCCATATTCCGCTGCCATCTCAATCAAACGGCTGTCATAACATTCTACACCTAATTCTTTCGCAAGCGTTTTTCCGATTTCTCGTCCTCCGCTGCCAAATTCTCGCCCAATTGTAATAATATGTTTTGCCATACTATCCCTTCCTTTCTTTATATCTTTTTTATTTTTCAAACAAATGCAGCAGCTTCTGCCAGAAAGTTTGTTTTTCTTCTGTCTCTTCTGCTGGCACTTCTTTTTCTGGCATCTTAATTGCCTTTGTCTGAATGACAAACTGTACATTTTTGATATTTTTATTTTTATCGGACACAAAGGAAACGATCTTAACATCTTTTCCCATCTTAGAATCCAATTCTTTTGCTATCATATCTTTCATTTCGTTTTCCAAATTTGCTGTTTTGTTTTTCAATTCTCCTGTTCCATCTAAAACTTGCTTTGTTCCATCTGCCAATGTACTACATCCATTTACAAGTTCCTGCATTCCTCCTGCAAGTGTATTACATCCTTTTACAAGTATAGCAACACTCTCTGTATAATTTGCAATTCCTGTGTTCAATGTCGTATACTGCGCTGCAAGTGTCTGAATTGCATTCATCAATGCCGTCATATTTCCTATCATTCCAGATAAGTTTTGAACAAGTGCGGCAACTACATTATAATACGTTTCATACGATTGCTTGAGCTGTGCACTTCCATTATAAATTGCCTGAATATTTTGAGATGCCGTATCAAGATACGTTTTCGTTCCAGAAATTACTCCATTGCTTGCTGCAAGCAACTGACCAATATTTGTAAGCATTGCTACTTGTTCCTGCGGCAGTACACCGGCAAGTGATGCAGCTGCCTGCTGCAGCTGCTGACCTGCCTGATCATTTTGTGCAGTCAGCCAATCTAAATCAATTCCCTGTTGTGCAAAAACTGCTTTATATCCCTCATAACTTACCGAACTACTCAATACTGCCAAACTATTTTCCAACATTTGAATTCCATCTCGAATTTGACTTGAAGCAGTCACCAGATCTTGTGGATTTTGACCTGCACCAATTCCACTCAGCAAAGTTTGAATTGTCTGCAACGCCTGATTCACTTCATTTGATCCATTTACTAATGATGCAGAATTTGCATTGAGCTGATTTAAACCATTTTGCAACGATGCAATTCCCTCCTGTACTTTTGCAGCACCAGTCTGCAATGTATGGCTTCCATCATTGACTGGTTTTGCTCCGTCATTCAGCTTTGTCACTCCATCTTGAAGTTCTTTTACTCTATTTTTTAATTCATCACTTTCCAAACTGTCAGCATCAATTCCAAGCTCCATTTTTACTCCATTAACCGCAATGGCATTCATCTCAAAATCTGTTACATTTGCACTCACTTGAATCGTCTTTGTCTCATTTGGGAAAATAATATACGTCAATTGCGTATCTTTTCCTATATTTGCAACAGTTGCTCCGTCTGACTTTATATTGTCCCAATGATCTCCATCCATCAACATTGTAATCTGCAATGTATATCCTTTTCTAAACTCCTCTTTTGCTTTTTTATTTGGCTTAATATTCAGCTTCATATTCAGCTTTCCTGATTTTCCCGCCATTTCCTGAGCAGAATATGTTTTTTTATCTATCTCATATTGTACAGAAATATTCCACGGAATTTCATATTTTTCTAATGTTCCTTCATAAAAGAGAGATTTCTGATTCGTCTTTGCTGTAATTTTATCATTTTCTTTTGTCAGATTGTCGGTTGTATTCATATTACGTATACTCGTATAATCTCCATAATCAGTAATTTCCTCTGCATCTCGAAAAATATTCACAACATAAACGCCTGTTGCTTCTCCATCTGCATCCAAATTTGCATAGACAACTTCTTCTTTTTTCGTATTTCCTTTATTCTTATTTTCTTCTTTTGATGCAGTTTCTTTTTCTTTTGACGTCGTCTCCTTTGTATCTTCAGATTTTGTTTTCTCCCCTTGAGAAACAGTCACTGACTCCTTTTCTGAAGCTGCTGCACAAACTAGCATAGCTGTCTGAGAAGATACCATAACACCAACCATTAAAACAGCCATACTTCTTTTCCATTTATTATTTTTATACATAATAATCCTTTCCTTTCTCATAAATCATACTCTATATGCTTGAAACAGAAGACTTCATTCTGCAGTCAAACGCAACACAGTACCTGTTTCGTTAATTTTTTATTATCCATAATCATTCTCTCTTATTTTCGGCTTTTCCAAATTGTTCTTTGAATGATTTCATCAAAATAATAAAGCAAACCTGGAAGTACTAATAATACTAACAATAATGATAATGCGGCTCCTTTTCCTATCAAACTTCCAAGTTCACTAATAACACCGTGAGTTGATACAATTGCAAGCATCGCACCGCTTAACGTTAAAATAGAAGCAGATGTCAAAATAGAAAGTGTTGTATGCATCATCGTCTGACGCAGTGCTTCTTCTTTTGACTTTACTTTTCGTTCTTCTAAATATCGGCTTGCAAGTAAAATCGCATAATCTACAGTTGCTCCAAGCTGTATACTGCTGATAATCAAATATCCGATATAAAATAATGAATCATCCAGAAAATACGGAATGGATAAATTAATCCAAATCGACGCTTCAATGACAAATACAAGAATAATTGGAATGATAACTGACTTCATTGAAAACATAATTACAACAAATACGGCTATAATCGCAATTGCATTTACTTTTGCCATGTCCGCAGTGACAACTTCTTTAATATCATACGTATTCACACTTTCTCCAGCAAGATAGTAGTCTGGATAATAACTTTTTGCGATTGCCCGAATTTGTTCTACTACATCAAATGCAGTCTTACTTTCGTAATCGGTCTGTACATTTAATACCATTCGGCTATAATGATCGCTTAACAGTTTTAATCGTACTTCTTCATCCAAATATTCGATTGGCACTTCTGCTCCTGCATTATCAACATATGAAATAATCGATGTAATTTGAGGAATATTATGTAATTCGTCACTCAGCTTTTTTTCTGTTGCAAAATCGCCTTTTGGTACCATCAGCACAAATTGATTGGATTTTCCAAACTTTGATTCTACTCTCTGCGTCTCTTCATATGCCTCTGTTCCTTCTCCGAAAATCCTTGATGTTCCATATAAAAATTTATTTTGACTCTGTGCAGTTACAGATGGAATTACAACAATGCAAAATAACACAATGGCAGGCTTTTTAATTTTTTGTACAAAATCAGCAAAATGACGAAATTCTGGATATAACGGTCTATGTTGTGTGCGATCAATCCATTTATAGCACATAATTGCCACAACAGGTAAAAATACAAGTACACTGATCATACTAAATACAATTGCTTTTGCCATAACGTATCCCATATCAGGACCGATTTTAAATCGCATTAGAATCAACGCTGCAAATCCAATTACTGTCGTAAGCCCGCTTGCTGTAATGGAGCGAAATGCCTTTTGCAATGCTTCTAGCATCGCATCATGAACATTCATTCCCTTCTTTCGATAATCTGCGAAACGATGCAATAAGAAAATTGAATAATCCATCGACACAGCTAACTGAAGAATACTTCCAGCCGCATTTGTAACAAACGAAATTTCTCCAAATATTAGATTTGTACCTCGATTTAATAATATTGCTACACCAATTGTGATCATAAACAACACTGGTTCAAACCACGATGTTGTCGTTAATAGTAAGATCGCAAAGCAAAGCGGCACAATAAATAATATAATTCTTTGAATTTCTTCTTCTGTCTTTCTCATTGCAACCGCCTGATTTTGTGCGGCTCCTGTTAAAGATATTGTTTTATTGGTTAATTGCTTTGCTCCATCCAATGCTTCAATTATCTTTTTATCATCAACCGTTAATGTAAATAATGCTGTATTATCTTTATAATAATCATTTAAGATGTCTTGGTCAATCATTTCCAACGGAATATTTATATTAATTGCATCATCCATCCATGTTACATCTTTAATTCCATCAACTTTTTTTAGATCTTCTTTTAATTCCAATGCTTCTGGAATACTAATATCTTCTACCATCATTCGTGCATTTGGCACACCTCCCTCGAACTCTTCTTCCATCAAGTTCAAGGCCTTTGTTGAAGCAGCATCATCAGGCAGATAATCAACTAAATTATAATTAATCTTTACTTTTGTACCCATGATTATACTTACCACACAGGCAGCTGCAAATATTGCAATAACGACTGCCTTATGCTTTAAGATCTGCTCAAATAGTTTTTTCATAAAGCTCTCCTTTCAATAAACAGAAAATATTTTTTTAATCAACTATATGTTGATTTATCTATTTTTTTCGATTATAATATGTTTTAATATAAAATCAATATTCAATATTATTGATTTTTGTTTATTAATGATTATTTTTTATAATTCTGTTGATTATTAATAAAATTTTTATTATTTTTTTAGAAAAGGGGAGTTCATTATGGCATCTACTATAGACAGAAGAGTACGAAAAACAAAAGCAGTTTTATGTTCTGGTTTGATTGATTTAATGAAACAAAAACCAGTCAACAAAATTACTGTAAAAGAACTAACGGATTATGTTGATATTAATCGTGGAACATTTTATTTACATCATAAAGATATTTTTGATTTGATGCAGTCAATTGAAAATGAATTGATGCAGGAATTAAAAGACTTATTTGAAAAATACAGTACAGAAGAATTTCAGTTACATCCAACTTTATTTCTCACTGATATTTTTCGCTTTCTTGACCATAATGCAGAAATTGTAACCGTATTACTCAGTCCAAACGGAGATATTGTTTTTGTTGACCGTATGGAGACATTTGTACGAGAAAAATGTCTCCATAACTGGATGGAATCATTTTCTCTGTCTAATCCACTTTCCTATGATTATTTCTATGCATTCGTGATTTCTGGAATCATTGGTGTATTTCAAAACTGGCTGAATCGCGGCAGAAAAGAATCCCCAGAAGAAATTGCAATTATTGTAGAACAAATCATTTCCCACGGCGTTCAAATACTGAAGTGACATTTTTTCCAATAAAATATTACTTCAATGAAGCAATTATTGCTATACATTGACAAATTTTTCTCTATTTGCCAGTTATTTTTGTTATTTATTATTTCTTGTATCCTTTTGTTTTCTATGATATGATATTCAAGTGTAAAAAGCAATGATACCTATATCAATGACAACTAAAAGGGAGAGATTATTATGCCTATGGACAAAAAAAAGATTTTCTTATTCTTCTTTGTTTTACTGCTTCTTACAGTTTTGATCATCTATGTTCTCTTACGAAGAAGAAAATTAATGGTTTCTACAGTTGATAATCATACTGCAACCAAGCCAGAAAATCACCAAATGAATTCAACTCATACAAATTTCGTTTCTAGCCCATCTGTGGCGGCAACTAGCAATATGGAAGCAAATAATATTGCAGCAACAACTGATGAACATTCCAATAATACAAATACTGAGATAGACATTGAATCTGCAGCTGCTGATGATACAAATAAACTTGTGGATGACATTCAGACAAATGAAACTATTAATGACATGCAAACAGAGAAACCTGCTGCTCAAGTACAGTCCGCTGAAGCAGCAGATGACACATCAAAAGCATCTGTATTTTTCTGGACTCCAAATGGAAAATCCTATCACGCAGATCAAAATTGCAGCTCTTTAAGACGTTCCAAGACAATTTTAAGCGGCAGTGAGACAGATGCTGCTGCTGCTGGAAAAACAACATTATGCAGTATGTGCAGTAAATAATTGGAAAACTAACGTATTTAAAGACAAAATGGTGACTGTAATTTATTACAGACACCATTTTTTATTTTCGCAACAGCATATGTCAGATGGGAATACAAATATTTCCATCTGACGCTGCACGCAAACTTGAAAAATATAATTTCATCTGGTTTATTTATTAGATAAATATTCGTGAATACCTCTTGCTCCTGCCTTACCAGCTTCCATTGCAAGAATAACGGTAGCAGCACCTGTTACAGCATCACCGCCAGCATAAACACCTTCTTTTGTTGTCTTTCCGTTCTTCTCATCTGCAATGATACATTTCCACTTATTTACTTCCAATCCTTCTGTTGTGGAAGAAATCAATGGGTTTGGAGACGTACCAAGAGACATAATAACGGTATCTACATCAATTGTAAACTCGGAACCTGCTTTTTCTACTGGACGTCTTCTTCCAGAAGCATCTGGCTCACCAAGCTCCATCTCAACACAAGTCATACCTTTTACCCATCCATTTTCATCAACTAAAATTTCCCTTGGATTTGTTAAAAGCTTAAAGATAATACCTTCTTCTTTTGCATGATGTACTTCTTCTACACGAGCTGGAAGTTCTGCTTCACTACGACGATATACAATATAAGTTTCTGCACCAAGACGAAGTGCTGTTCTTGCAGCATCCATTGCTACGTTACCGCCGCCTACAACAGCTACTTTTTTGCCTCTTGCAATTGGAGTATCGTGATCATCACGGAATGCCTTCATTAAGTTATTACGTGTCAGGAATTCATTTGCAGAAAATACACCGTTTGCATTTTCTCCTGGGATTCCCATAAACTTTGGAAGACCTGCACCAGATCCAACAAATACTGCACTGAATCCTTCTTCGGATAAGAGCTGATCAATTGTGACAGACTTTCCAATTACTACGTTACATTCAATCTTAACGCCTAATTTCTTAACATTTTCAATTTCTGATTTCACTACGCTGTCTTTTGGAAGACGGAATTCTGGAATACCATATAATAATACACCGCCTGGCTGATGCAAAGCTTCAAAAATTGTTACGTCATAGCCAAGTTTTGCTAAGTCTCCCGCACATGTTAAACCAGCAGGACCAGAACCGATTACAGCCACTTTCTTACCGTTCATCACTTCTGCCTTCTTTGGAACAAATCCATTCTCACGAGACCAGTCTGCAACAAAACGCTCTAATTTACCGATAGAAATTGGTTCTCCCTTAATACCACGGATACAAACACCTTCACACTGAGATTCCTGTGGGCATACACGTCCGCATACAGCAGGAAGTGCAGACGATTCTGCAATAATATTTGCTGCTGCTTCTATATTTCCCTCCTGAACTTCCTTAATGAATCCAGGAATATTAATGGAAACTGGACATCCGCCCATACATTTTGCATTTTTACACTTCAGACAGCGACTTGCTTCTTCCTGTGCTTCTTCCATATTATAACCTAAACATACTTCATCAAAATTCGTAGCACGAACCTTTGGGTCTTGCTCACGAACTGGTACTTTCTTTAATACGTCCATTATTTGTCACCTCCACAATGTCCACATCCGCCGTGATGCGTATCTCCTTCACGAAGCTTTAAAATCGCACGACCTTCTTCTGTCTTATACATCTGCTGTCTCTTCATCGCTTCATCGAAGTTCACAAGATGTCCGTCAAATTCTGGTCCATCTACACATGCGAATTTTACTTTTCCGCCTACTGTCAGACGACATGCACCACACATACCAGTACCGTCTACCATAATTGGATTCATACTTACGATTGTTGAAATTCCTAATTCTTTTGTCAATAAGCATACGAACTTCATCATAATCATTGGTCCGATTGCAACACAGACATCATATTTCTTTCCTTCGTTATTTACTAAATCCTTAATTACCTCCGTTACCATACCCTTTCTCTGGTAACTTCCATCATCAGTTGTAATATAGAGGTTTCCAGCAACTGCTTTCATCTCTTCTTCCAATAAGATTAAATCTTTTGTTTTAGAACCGACAATAACATCTACATCAATACCATTTTCATGCATCCACTTTACTTGAGGATACACAGGAGCAGCACCTACACCACCTGCTACAAATAAATATTTTCTCTTCTTTACTTCTTCTAAATCTTCATTTACAAATTCAGATGCACATCCAAGAGGTCCTACAAAATCCATAAAATAGTCACCTTCCTGTAATGCAGCCATACGCTCAGTAGAAGCACCTACAATCTGGAATACAATTGTAATAACACCAGTTTCTCTATTATAGTCACAAATTGTTAATGGAATTCTTTCTCCTACTTCATCAACTTTTGCAATAATAAACTGTCCAGGCTGGCATTGCTTTGCCACTCTTGGAGCTTCTACATCCATAAGGTAGATTTTTTCTGCCAATTTCTCAGCTTTTAAAATCTTATACATACTTAGTCCTCCTCTTTTCAAAATCCACTTATCTATTGTAATAGATTCGATAAAAATATTCAACTAGAAAATCAAATTTCCCTATTATTCATTGATTATATCAATCTGACACATTTTCATTACATTTAATGCGTTTGCATGATTTTGCGGAGTCACTCCTGCACAACAAGAAGCGTCAACGGAAATCGCACATTCTGGCATCACTGCTTTTGCCATCAATACATTGGAAATAACACAAATATCCGTACAAAGTCCTACAAATTCTACTGCCTCATACTCTCTTGTAGCCAAATAGCGTGCAAGCTTTACAGAACCAAATGTTGGCTTTTCAAATACTTGTGCATTCTCACTGTATTCCTTTAAAGAAGAACAAATCTTCCATCCTTTTGTCCCATAAATACAATGCAGAACTGGCAATTTTTTTCCTTCTGCCGTCTCTAAATAAGTATCGTAATGGGTATCTTGTGTGAATATGACATCATCTCCTGCTTTCAATGCTTCTTCGATCTTTTGTTTTACATTTGCTACAATCGCACAGGCTTCTTTCGTTCCTAATGTGCCGTCAATAAAATCGTTTTGCATATCAATTACTGCTAATGCCCTTCTCATTTTTTCCTCCTAAAGACTTCCTTTTGTGCTTAATACATCTGTGATTCTCTGATCAATTATTGTCGCCTGATCCAACGCTTTTGCAAACACTTTATAAATTCCCTCAATAATATGATGATTATTATTACCTGCCAACTGACGGATATGTAAATTCATTCCACTTGCATAAGAAATCGCATAGAAAAATTCTTTTACCATCTCCGTATCATAGCCGCCAACTCGATCTGTTGTAAAAGATGCATCAAATACAAGATATGGGCGTCCAGACAAATCAATGGCACAAAGAATTAACGTCTCATCCATTGGAAGAATGGCAGAACCATAACGTTTCATCGATTTTTTATCACCAATTGCCTGTTCAATTGCCTGTCCAAGTACAATTCCAGTATCTTCAATTGTATGATGACAGTCCACATCCAGATCGCCTTTTACTCTTACTGTCAAATCAAACAGACCATGTCTTGCAAAACTGTTCAGCATATGATCAAAAAATCCAATACCTGTATCAATCTCTGCTTTTCCTGTGCCATCCAGATTCAATGTCAGCTCAATTGCTGTCTCCTTTGTGATACGACTCACCGTCGCTGTTCTTGCCTGCATAACAATCGTTCCTTTCTTCATTTGGCATATGTAATAATTATTATTGTTCGTTTTGCTCGAATCTGACACGAATGGAATTCGCATGTGCTGTGAGCTGTTCCGATTCTGCAAACTGAATAATATCTTTATGGATTGGCTCCAACGCTTCTTTTGAATAATAAATAATGCTCGATTTTTTAATATAGTCATCTACACCAAGAGGGGAGAAAAACTTTGCAGTTCCATTTGTAGGAAGCACATGGTTTGGACCTGCAAAATAATCGCCCAGTGGTTCAGAACTATATTCTCCAATGAAAATTGCACCTGCATTTTTAATTTTTGTCATCACTTCAAATGGATTTTTTGTCACAATTTCTAAATGCTCAGAAGCAATTTCATTTGCTGTGTCAATTGCATCCTGTAATGTATCTACAACAAGCAAATATCCATAATTTTCGAGTGATTTTTCTAAAATTTCTCTTCTTGATAATGTCTTCAAAAATCCTTCAATTTCGTCCGATACTTTTTCGGCAAGCTCTCTGCTTGTTGTTACAAGAATCGCACTTGCAAGCTCATCATGCTCTGCCTGAGATAATAAATCTGCTGCGACAAAACGAGGGTTTGCTGTCTCATCTGCAATAACAAGAATCTCACTTGGTCCCGCAATACTATCAATGCTTACATGTCCATACACTGCCTTTTTTGCAAGTGCTACATAAATATTGCCAGGTCCCACGATTTTATTTACTCTCGGTATTGATTCTGTTCCAAATGCCAATGCTGCAATTGCCTGAGCACCGCCTACTTTATACACTTCAGTTGCACCAGCGATATGAGCCGCTGCCAGTGTAACTGGATTTACTTTTCCATCCTTTCCTGGAGGCGTTACCATTACAATTCTCTCCACTCCTGCTACTTCTGCTGGAATAATATTCATCAAAACAGAAGATGGATAAGATGCCTTTCCTCCTGGCACATACACACCAACACTTTCCAATGCACTTACTTTTTGACCAAGCATCGTTCCATTTGGCTGACTGTCAAACCAACTGTACTGCTTTTGCTTCTCATGATAAACACGAATATTGTTCATTGCCTTTTTCATTACTTCAAGAAGCTTTGGATCAATTGTGTTCAGTGCTTCTTCAATTTCCTCATCTGTAACACGAATTGTATCTGCAGTCAGCTGTGCACCATCAAACTTCTTTGTATATTCAAACAATGCTTCATCTTTTCTTGTCTTGATATCTTCTACGATCGCATTTACACGATCTGCATATTGGTCATAATTATTTGGATCACGCTTTAATAAATCTGCTAAAATATTCTTTTTTGCAGCTTCATCCAATGTAACAATTCTCACGGTTAATCCTCCCTTAATTCGTTTCAATTACTTTTCTTAATTCATTAATAATTTTACTGATTCGTTCATTTTCCATCTTCATACTTACTTGGTTGACAACAACCCGTGCTGATAATGGACAAATCTCTTCAAGCACTTGCAGTCCGTTCTCCCTCAATGTCGAACCTGTTTCTACAATATCGACAATTACTTCAGAAAGACCTACAATTGGAGCAAGTTCTACTGAACCATTCAGCTTAATAATCTCCACTGTCTGATGTTTTTTGTTATAAAAATAATCTTTTGCAATATGTGGATATTTGGAAGCGACACGAATCATTTCATGATGCTGCAATAATTCTTTCGCAGATTCTGGTCCTGCAACGCACATACGGCATTTTCCCATATTTAAATCCAGCACTTCATATAATTTTCTTCCTTCTTCCAATATCGTATCTTTTCCAACTACTCCGATATCAGCCGCACCATACTCCACATAAGTAGGAACATCTGATGCTTTTGATAAAAAGAATTTCAGCTTTAATTCTTCATTTACAAAAATTAATTTACGAGACGATTTATCTTTCATCTCTTCACATGTAATTCCAATTTTCTCTAAAAGTGCGAGCGTATTCATTGCCAAACGCCCCTTTGCAAGTGCAAATGTAATATATTTCATTGTATTATCCACCTTTCCTGTCACTGCAATAACTCTGCAAGTTCTACTGTATGGACATCTCCTCCATCAAGTGTGATTTTCTTTACGGTTTCTCCAGTCTCATCAATATAGAAAATCTCTTTAATATAACTGCGTTTTGCATATTCCATATAATCTTTTACCGACTTTTCATAATATTTTTTCATCAGCTGAAGATTCAGTCCTTTTGAACGAAGGTGGGAGGCAAGTGAAATAGCACACTTCTTTTGCTTTCGGTCATATAATAAAATTGTTGCAGCAATCTCCGTCTTTACTTCAATTTTCTGACGCTCCATTGCCGTCATCAGCGCATCCAGATTAATACCAAATCCAATGGATGCTGCCTTTTTTCCAAACTGCATTAACAGTTCATCATAACGACCACCAGTAGCGATCGCATCTCCTGTTCCATATGTATAAGCTTTGAAAATAATTCCTGTATAATACTGGAAACTTCCAAGCATACCGAGGTCAAATGTAATATAACGTTCCACTCCATACATTGTCAGCACACCATATAATTCTTCCAATGCCTCAATTGCAGCGAGCGAAACAGGAATATTTTTTACAAGAGCCTTTGCTTCACGGATTTGATCAATATTTCCAAACATTTTTGGCATCTCTAAGATCGCAGTTTTTACATCTATTTCCATTTTCTTTTCCGAAAGCAAGTTTTCTACACCAAAATAGTTTTTATTTTCAATTAATGTACGCAGATACTCCTGATCATCTTCATCAAGTTTTGCAGCTTCCATTAACCCGTTAAAAAAGTCGATATGACCAATTTCTACTTGGAAACCATTCAACCCTGCCTGTAACAGACAATCAATCAGCATTGCCGGCATCTCGGCATCGGCATCACCAGTCACATCTCCAATTAATTCCGCACCAATCTGCGTCTTTTCTCTCAGACGTCCCTGATAACTTGACTGATTGATGAATGTATTTCCACAATAAGAAAGACGAATTGGCATATCTTCATCCATAAAATATTTTGCAACCGAACGTGCGATGGATGGTGTAATATCTGGACGTAATACAAGTGTCTCATTATCTCTATCAAAAAATTTAAACATTTCCTTTGAGATCACACTGCCTCGTTCCTTTTTGAAAATATCAAAAAATTCAAACGTCGGTGTCTGAATATTACGATATCCATATCGTTTCATTACTTTTGAAATTTTTTCTTGTACCGTATCTTTTTTCGCACACTCCAGATTGTAAATATCTCTTACTCCATCTGGTGTATGTAATAACTCTTTACTCATTCTCTCGAATCCTTTCTTCTTGCGGCGTAAAACAGACATTCAAAATCTGTTTCTTTTACTTTATCGTATTAACGTGATACTATAACGCCGTAATAACATGTGAATTATACCGAAAAACATCTTCTTTGTCAATCCCTATCTTCTCAAAGCAATGCGAACATTTCAAAATCCGCTTCACTGCTTCCCTATTTTTCTTAATTTCTTGACAATAGATCCAATTGCAATGTTTCTAAATATTTTAAATATACTCCCCCTTCAATTGCAATCCGATATGTTTTATCGATTTCATCATAAGTAAAACTTTTTCTTCCACCTCTTTTCGATCGCTCCCAAAAATATAAAATATCTCGAAATGGAACATAATATGCTTCATGAAGATGAGTATAGTATAAAATAATAAATGCAATTCCCTCTTGCTGCTCAAAGTTTTTCATAAATTCTACTTGATGTTCATGAATATTTTGAAGCGGAAAAACAGAAACTGCTGTCTCTTTTGCATCAAAACAAACAGGAATTCCCTGCACTGCTCCAATATAATCAACAGTACTTTTTTGGTCAAAATAAGCAAGTGTAATATGTCTTGTCTCTTTTTCAATCCGAATCGGCTTAATCGGTGTCGGAATCTTCTGGATTAACGCTAATTTTTTTATTAAATACTGTTCATTTGTATAATTAATCATCTCTTCCAGAGCAGACCCTCTTAGCCCTCTTGAACTCCATGTCGCCATTTATCTTCCTTTCTTTTTTCTAAGCCTACTGATACGAGTAAAGTGAATATTTGCAATTTGCTTTACTAATTTTTTATAACTAAGCTGCTGTTTTTAGGAACGACTCGTTCTGCATTCATAATATCAGAAAACAGCTTTGGAGGCGGTGCATAGAAGGTTTTATTGGAAAGTAATGCAAACTCTCCTTCCATTTCAGGCATCTGAATGCGGGCAGCATGAAGAAGCTGATAATTTAAATAATATTTTTTCCAATATGTTTCATTAATCTTTCTTACTCCATACTTATCGTCTCCAATAATTGGGTGACCAATTGAAGCTAAATGAGCACGAATTTGATGGGAACGTCCTGTAATCAGCCATACTTCCAATAATGTCACTGTCCCATTGTCTGACAATGGTGTATATTCTGTCTCAATCCACTGAGACTGCTCGGAGATCGGCTTCTCTGTAATGACGACTTTATTTGTCGCTTCCTTTTTTGTCAAATAACCTTTGATCCGCTGTTTTTGCTTAATCACTCCTGTTACAATACAGTAATAATATTTATGTATCGTACGGGTTTTTAACAATTTTGCCATCGTCTGCAATCCCGTCAAAGATACTCCTGCAATTAAAAGTCCACTTGTATTTCGATCAAGTCTGTTGCATATTCCAGGCTGAAACAGGCGCAGATCTTCTTTTGATAATTTTTTTGTCTCTAACATATAATTGATGACTTTTTCCACCATAGATACATCTGATGCAGCTGCTTTTTGTGAAAGCATTCCTGCTGGCTTATTTAAAATTAAAATATTGGAATCTTCATATATAATATCCAGATCAGAGACCGACACATGCTGTACTTGGATTTTTGAAAACTTATCAAACGTTTCATCCGATAAAAAAATTTTTATCTCATCTCCTTGAACAAGCATTTCATTTCCATTTGCCTTTTTTCCATTTAATGTAATATTTTTTTTACGCAGCATTTTATAAAGGAAACTTTTCGGTGCTAAGTTTAAATATTTGGCGAGCAGCTTATCAAGTCGCTGCCCTGCTTCATTTTTATTTACTGAAATTTGCTTCATATAAATTCTCCATTAAATTGCAATCGCTCGCAACACTCCTTCTATTTTTAGCAATTTTTCTTCACAAGTGTCACGATCGACTGGCTCTAGCTCTGTCAATCGCTTTTTAAACTGTTTAAATTCTCGGAACACCTTTACATGTGTCTGCAAACTATTATTTTTCATCATTAACTGAATATATCGCTCCGTCTTTGTACAGTCCAGTTTTGGATCAAAACTAAAGCAATATACGCCTGTTGGATGAATATATGCATAGTCTAACTGCATACTTTTTTCGTTTTTTGATGTAATAACAAGTTCTGTATTCAGCAAGCCTTTCGAGACAATGGCACGCACAGATTCATATTCTTCTTTTTCTCTTCCATGATAAGGAAACACTGCAATCAATACAACTGCCTGATTTGCTGCTGGCAAAACAGACACAACTGCTGCGACTGTGAGAAGATTTTTCTTTGTATCTGTCAATGCAATACCCATAATCAGCAATGCAATAATACCAATCAATAATATTGTTGTTCGTATAAGCAATGTCCGTTTTCTTGCCCGCAAATAACCATAATGTCCCTTTGTTATTTTACTCCACATCTTTTGTTTCCTTTCTATTATTGTATCCACCCCATAATACGAATGATCCAATTATTTGGAATGAGTTTTGCAACAATTTTTACTGCTTTCATTGCAATTCCATAAACAGATTCGTTTTTTCCTCTCGCACAATCTCGTATCGCTTTTGCAACAATTTTTTTCGGTTCAGAAAAGAAAAGCTTCTTATAAGAAGGCTGCGGTTTATCCATCGCAGCAGTTTGAAAAAATTCGGTGTCTGCAGGTCCTGGGCAGACAGCTGTCACCGTAATTTGTGAAGAACGCAGTTCTTCATGCAGCGATTTTGAAAAACTATATACATATGTTTTTGTCGCAGCGTAGACTGAAAATCCAGGCTGAGGCAAATAGGCAGCGGCAGATGCCACTTGAATGATCCGACTTCTCGGCGGCATAAATGGAAGCACTGTTTTTGTCACTGCCGTCAACGATTCACAATTCAAACGAACCATATCAAGCAAATCTTTCGTGTTTTGCCGCCGAACGATGCCGATTTTTCCAAATCCAGCACAATTGACAAGCATTCGCACATTTACTTCCTCTTGACAAAGCATCCGTTCTAACTCATCCATTTGTGTTCCATCAAGCAAATCCATGACAACTGGAATAACTCTTACACCAGCCTCACACATCACATCTCTTGCAAGCTTTTCTAACCGTTCCCCTCTTCGTGCAATCGCCCATATTTGATTCAGACCTTGGTATTTTTTTGCAATTTGCATTACAAACTCTCTTCCAAATCCTGACGATGCGCCTGTCACAATTGCTATATTTCTCATAATGGACACCTCCTATGATGTCTGTTCCCACTCTGTTATTACATCACGATAATCGCTCACATACCCATCTGCTAATTCTATCTTTTCGCACTTTAAATCATTAGAAAATGCATCTTCTACTGCATACACTTTCATTCCTGCACGTTTTCCTGCTAAAATCCCAGCTGGTACGTCTTCAAACACAACGCACTGTTCTGGTCTCACATTCAAATCATCTGCCACTTTATAATAAATATCTGGTGCAGGTTTTCCAGCTTTTACTTCACATGCCGTCGTAATCGAAGCAAAATAATGCTCAATATGAAGTGCCTTCGTCACTGCATCAACTAATACTCTTGAGTTACTCGTAGCAATTCCCATCACTATCTTTTTTTCACTTAAATAATGTAAAAACTCTGCGGCTCCTTGTTTTAACGGCACTTCATTGGAATATTTATCAAATGCCATCTCGTTCCATATTGTTTTAATTTCTTCTAATGTAAGTGGAAGTTCAAATCGCTCTTTAAAATAAACTGCTGTTTCTGAAAAGCTCATTCCCTCTATGATTCGTTCCAAATCATCTGGCACATCAAACCCATACCGACCGAGAAATTCAATATCAATCTGCTTCCACATCCACATTGAATCTACCAGCGTACCATCCAGATCAAAAATAACTGCTTTTATCTTCATCAAACCTCTCCTTTTAATGCACGAATCTCAGAATCTGTCAATGTGCGATACTCTCCATATGCCAATGACGAATCAAGCACAAGACTGCCCATTGACAGTCGTTTTAAATATGTTACTTTTGTTCCAACTGCTTCAAACATCCGTTTTACTTGATGAAATTTTCCTTCACAAATCGTTATATAAGCGCTTGTCGGTGATAAAAGTTCTAATTTTGCTGGTAACGTCAACGTCTGTTCTCCAATATCAACCCCCTCGCAGAACAATGCCGCTGTCTCTTCTGGAATATTCTCACTAGTTTCCACATAATAACATTTGTCTACATGTTTCTTTGGTGAAAGCAATTGATGACATAATGCACCATCATTTGTAATTAAAAGAAGACCTTCCGTATCAATGTCCAATCGTCCAACTGGAAATAAATCGCTGCGCTGTTTTTGATGAATACAATCAAGTACCGTTTTGTGACGGTGATCTTCTGTCGCAGACACAACACCTGCTGGCTTATTCAACATATAATATTCCATTTCCACATAAGAAACTGGCTGTTTATCAAACATGACCTGATCTGTCGTTGTATCAACTTTTCTGTCCACCGATTTTACAGGCTCACCATTGATGCAGGCTCTTCCCTTTCGGATCGCTTCTTTTACTTGGCTTCGTGTGCCACATCCCATCTCTGCTAAATATTTATCTAAACGCAGTTTTGCCATTATTGCCACCGCCATCCTGCAAGATATTTATTTTTCAATATTGTGCGATTTGCCTTCGCAAATCCAAGCGGATATCCATCCACACAGATTAGCTGCCATCCTTTTAATGGACGGTCAACAAGATCATCGACTTCCAACGTCTCACCTTTTAAGTATTTGATTACTCTCGGATCACTGATCGAAAAATCAATCACTTGCTTATACTGTTCTTTTTTCAATGCCATTGCGAATGCCTGACTTGGCTCAAAACGGTTTTTCTTGCATTCTCCAAGTAAAAGTCCCGACCGCATAATACGCAATCCATTTAAGTTTTGCTCACATTCTGATAAATAAACGACTTTTTCTCCTCGCATTTCCAGACGCGAATTATCAAACTCAATTGTTGTATTTTTAAGGAATGCAGCTAATTCTTGCTGTTTTTCTAAAAATTTAGCAGGTGTTTCTTTTTTCGTTTTCCGCGGTTCGCGACTTCCCTCTCCTTTTTTTAATAATACAAGGAAATGTCCTTCCCCTTTCATCTTATGCGGCCAAATTCTAACGCATTCTTTTAACGATTCATCTCCATTTACTTGTGCAGAAAGTCCCTGTCCAAACCCCTCATATCGTTCAACTGGAACAATTTCCAACTCTGGACAAATCTCCATCATATACTGCACTGTCGCTTCATTTTCAAGCGGTGAAAACGTACAAGTCGAATATAAAAGCATTCCGCCTGGACGAAGCATTTTTAATGCATCCGTCACAATTTCTCTTTGCAATTTCGCATAGAATTCATTGCCATGTTCCAACCAGCTTTTTATTACCGCTGGCTCTTTGCGAAACATTCCTTCTCCAGAACACGGTGCATCAATTAAAATTTTGTCAAAATATTGCGGAAATCGGTCTGCAAGCTTATGCGGACTTTCACTCATCACAATTGCATTCGATACTCCAAACAACTCCAAATTTTTTAACAATGCTTTTGCTCTGGAATTACTAATATCATTGCTTACAAGCAACCCTGTTCCGTTTAATTTTGCCGCCAGCTCTGTACTTTTTCCGCCAGGTGCAGCGCATACATCTAACACACGATCTCCTGGCTCAATCGGAAGTAAATGTGCTGGTGTCATCGCTGATGGCTCCTGTAAATAATATAAACCGGCAAAATAATACGGATGTTTTGCCGGTTTTTCCGTTCCTTCATAATAATATCCATTTGGAGTCCACGGAATTTTATGAATGGAAAACGGACATAACTGCTCAAATTGTTCTGTCGATATTTTTGATGTATTGACACGCAGTCCATATACTCGTGTCTGTTCAAAACTGTGAATATAATCTTCATATTCTTCTTTCAGCAGTCGTTTCATTTGTTCCTGAAATGATTCTGGTAAGTTCATTTTTTCACTCCATCTTCTTGTTATGTATATAAGCAGACGTAACTATCTGCTTAATTATCATAGATGCAGCTTTTCTTGCAACTGCATTTTACATAACAAATCCACTTCATCTCTCAATTGTTTTAATTCTTCTATTTTTCCTTGATTGTACAATTTAAAAAAGCGATCTTGCAATGTAAGAACCGTCTCTTGTGATACAGTCTTACTTAATACACCAAGACTATTCATAATCTCCTGCACTAAATTCGCTTTTTTGTGAAATGCTGCCTGTGCTTCTTTAATCTCATCTCGAATTGCCATCATCTCCTCATCAAGAGAAATAACCGCTTCTGCTGATGACATCAAGCGCCTGCGAATTCGGTCTGGAATTCTTTGCTCATACTTATATTGCAAAGAATGCTCAATCACTGCCCAAAAATCCATCGCCAACGTACGAATCTGAATCTCTACAGGAATTGTACAAGACTCAAAACTTGTTTGAACCTGATACTCAATTACCATATGATAGCTGCGGTATCCACTTGGTTTTGGATGTGTAATATAATCTACTTCACTTGTCACTTTCATATCTGTTCTTGATCGAAGATATTCTACTACTTGATAAATATCTTCCTCAAACTGACAAATAATACGTATTCCTGCAATATCTTCAATTCTGTCTTGTACTTCATCTACAGGAATTCCTTTGCGTTCCGCTTTCGATAAAATACTCGACATTGATTTTACTCTTCCGTTGACATTTTCAATTGGGCAGTAGACACCACAATCCATATGTTCTTTTATTACAAACTGCAGTTTCATTACTAGTTCATCTACTGCAAGCTCATATGGATGTAATCGTTCTTTCCATAATCTTAATTCCATAGAATTATTTCTTCCTCCTGTCACTTCATTTTATGCTTTTCCCAAAGCATTGTTTTTAAGTATACCATAAAATGGTATGTTTTCCTACTGGTTTTCTAAAATTGTTCCGCTGTTTTTTTTATTTTTTTGTGAAAATCAGAGAAAAGTAGTCTAAATTTTCTTTATTATGACAGGATTTTTGTATTTTATTCCCAAACGCCGCCTTGTTCCACCAATTTTCTCAAAACCTCAATTACGCCATCATTTTTATACGAACCGCAAATTGCACTTGCCGCACGTTTCGTCTCCTCTCTCGCAGACTCTACTGCAAAGCTATATTTTGCCTGATGCATCATTTCAATATCATTAAGCTGATCACCAAACACCATTGTCTCTTCTGGCTTCACATTTAAATATTGCTGAAGCTGCTTTAATCCCGCACCCTTATTCACTACTGGATTCATAAAGTCAATCCACTGCTTTCCTGCAAGAGTTGCCTTCAGCGTATGATTCCACGATTCAATCATATGACCCGCACAAGTTTCAATATCATTTTCATTATACAAAGATACTTTTAAAATAGGCTGATCAACTGCCAGTAAATCTTTTACTACTTCAATATCGTTATTATATCCATAACGCAGAAAATCAATATAATTTTGATCCTTTGACTCTACTAGAGAAATATCTTCTAGGCAAAGCAAAAGCTCACAATTTGGAATTTGTCTTGCCTCTTCAATAATCTGTCTGACATATTCCTTTTTCATTAAAGTCGATGCGATTTTCTTAGAAGAAGTGCGGATTAATCCTCCGTTTTCTACAACAAAAAATATATCATCTTTTACAGGCGAAAATAATTTTGACACACTTCCATATTGTCTTCCGCTTGCTGCTGTAAAATGAATTCCCATCTTCTTTAATTCTGGGATTAATGTAAAGATTTCTGGATTAATATTTGTATTTCCATCTGCTACAAGTGTACCATCAATATCTGACGCAATAAAACGGATCATAGTTTTTCCTCCTGAATATCTTGTTATTTTATCTCATACTATATCTATTTGAACTATTTTTTGTATTTTAGGCATAAATTATAATACATAGTAATATGGCACAATATCTTCATACTGTCCATCTTTCATAAGAAATCCTCCTGGAATCGTTCCAAGCGGTGTAAAACCTAATTTTTCATACAAATGTCTTGCCGAATGATTCGTCTTTACTACTGCATTGAACTGCAAAATACGAAATCCAAATTCTTTTGCCTTTTCTCTACAGTCACATACAAGCAATTCTCCGATATGATTTCCTCTAAATCCTGATTTTACCGCATAACTTGCATTTGCAATATGTCCGCATCTTCCAACATTATTTGGATGCAATATATAAAGTCCATAAATCTTTCCTGTTTCTTGATCCTTTGCAACTCCAGTAAACGATTGGGAAGCAAAAAATTCATATCATATCCACTTGTTTCATCCAATAGCTCCATCTGCGGAAATGCAATTCCATCTTTCACAACTTCATTCCAAATATCAATCATTACAGGAATATCTGTTTTCTCAAATTTTTTTATGATGAAACCCATCTTGACTTTCTCCTTTTATCTTTTCACTATTTTTTCTTTCTATACCTAGAACCCAATCAACTGTATGAGAAAAACTGCAGCAGAAGCTCCTACTGCTACTGTTAATAATCCACGCTTCCAATATGCCAGTAGCACTGCTACAATACATCCTCCCCACGCACTAGCTGTAGAACCAGTACATGAAAAAATTGCTGGAAATGTCATCGCTGCCAATACTGAATATGGCACATAATTTAAAAAAGAACGAATAAACGGTCTTTCGATTTTTTTACGAAAAATTGCCATCGGAAGAACTCGGATCAAATATGTCATAATTGCCATAACAGCAATACTTGTTAAACTATATGAAACACTTAACATCTTTCCTCCTGTTTGTCATCTGCTGGAAAAAACCATGCTGCGATTGCACTGACAATAACTGTAATAATAATAATTCCCCAGCCGCCTGATAACAGGGATAATACTGGCAGATATGTAAATGCCACGCTCATTACAATTGCTAATACAACTGTGAATAAGACTGCCTTTTGTTCCCTAGCTGGAGGAACAATAATGGCAATAAACATGCCGTATAATGCAATATTTAATGCATTGGAAAACATTTTGGGCATGAGAGATGTCAAAATACCTCCAAAAAATGTTCCCATCGTCCATCCAATTACTGGCGTTAAAATCAATCCTGCCATATAGGGGGCTGTCAAATCTCTTGGATGCTGCATCGACACTGCAAATATTTCATCTGTAATTCCAAACGAAATTCCAAATCGCTGCAGCATTGTCATAGATGAATCAATCTTTTGGGACATCGTCAATGACATTAAAAAATATCGAATGTTAATGATAAATGTTGTCATTGCAATTTCCAAATACGTACCTCCTGCAAGAATCAGATTCGTTCCCGCAAACTGTCCTGCACTTGTCAGATTGGAAAGAGAAATCAACACAGTAGACCAAATTGGCATCCCACTATTTACCGCCATCATTCCATATGCAAACGAAACGGAAAGATACCCCAGACAAATAGGAACTCCATCACGAATCCCCTCTGCAAACTCCTGTCTTTTCATAATCTTAATGCTCCTCTATCTTTTTAATCCATAGTACTTACAGATCCTAAAATCGTAGTTTTCTATATAAGCATAAAAAACTATAATTTTGGGTTCTGGTATTTTATGATGTTGGGGTCAAAAGATAGTTTGACCCCATGATACCTACGGATTGCTCCGCACTATGTGTCCTCGCAATCCTAGAAACATTCGAAATTCACCCTAATGGGCTACTTTCTCATGTTTTGCGGGTTCCAAAAGGTCATGCTTTTTCATGCAAACATGAAACGCATGACCTTTTGACCCTGCTATCATTTTATTATACCATAATTTTTTATAATTGAGTAGGAGAAATAAAAAAATCAGACAAAAACTTATGCCTTTGACTATTCATCAATACGCAATTTTTTGTCTGATTTATTATTATAAAAAGATCTGTCTATTCATTGCCTTTTTGGAAAAGCTGCACAAAACAACTTTTCCTGTAAAATAATTATTTAGCTTTTTTAATTAAGCTTACAATTTCCTCTGCTTCGTCTGCAGTCAACTCCACATTATTACAGAAAGCGTTCATGAAGTTTACTGCAGACCCTTCATACCAGAATTCCATCATCTCCTGTAACAGGAAATCACGCATATCAATCTTACTTACTAATGGATGGTAACGGAAACCATGACCCTTACGGTAAGTTTCTACAAATCCTTTTTCTTTTAAACGTGTACCAAATGTACAAATTGTAGTACGTTCATAATCACGTCCATATTTTTCCTTTAACGCATCCTTGATTTCTAATACAGATAAATCCTTATCTGCATCCCAAATACACTTCATAACGAGCATCTCGCAATCACTTAAGCGTTTCATATCTTTGATTTTTGTTAATCTGTTCTGTTCCATTTTTTCCTCTCCTTTATAGACCTTTCTATATTCAGATTGTACCAGATTTTTTATATAAATACAAGATTTTTTTTATTTTTTTGTATTTTTTTATTTTTTCTTTTATAAAAAGAATTTTTTTCAAAAAATTCAGACTTATTTTTTCATTTTTCTTTTATTTCAAGAGGTGAAGCAACCATTTGAAGTCTGCTTTGCTATTACCTTTCTTTTTTCCTCTCTTTGTTAAATCAAACGTTATTTTGCTTAATTACTTAATTTTTTGCAGCACATTAATAATATAATTATAGCATTTCTCCACTGAAGGTATATTCAAACGTTCCTGTGGTGTATGAATATCTTCCATTTGAGGTCCCATAGAAACAATATCAAGCTCTGGCATTTTCTCAGAAATCAGTCCACATTCTAATCCTGCATGTATTGCCTGAATTTCTGGCTTTACTCCATACATTTCTTCCCATACGTGAACCATAAGATCAGATAATACAGAATCTGGATTATATTCCCATCCTGGATAATCCCCATAAAATTCAATACTTCCACCTAAAAACTCGATAAGAAATTTCAATTGTTCCATTAATTCTCGTTTTCTCGTATCAACAGAACTTCTAATTGCAAATCCTAATGTCACATTATCAAAATCCGTCTTTAGAATACCAAAATTCAATGATGTCTCAACTAAATCTTTAATCGCTTTGCTCCAATGAATTACTCCATTTGGTACCATACGAATCAAAAACAATACTTTCACTTGAGATTGAGTGGACATAGCAGAAACTTCTTCTTGTCCTCTCCAAGTAATTTCTAAACTCATATTTTCTTCTGTAAATTGGTATTCCTTTTGATAAGCTGCAAAACATTGCAAAAACTTTTGTTCTAACTGTTCTTTTGGCAGCCAAGAAACAATCTTTGCGGAACATGTTCTTGGAATTGCATTATCCTTTGTTCCGCCTTCGCATTCAATTAGAGAAAATGCCATTTCATCCTGCATCTGAAGGACATCAAACAATATTCTTCCCATAAGCTGATCAGCATTTGCACGCTCTTTGTGAATCTCTGCCCCAGAATGACCTCCCATAAAGTGATCCAATGTAATCTCTACTACCTCTCCTGTCACTGTTTTTCTTTGTATCGGGAGTGTTAGATCTGCTCTTACTCCTCCTGCACAGCTTACTAAGAAAATTCCTTCTTCCTCTGAATCAAGATTAATCAAATACTTTGCTTTACATTCGGATAAATCAATCATTTTTGCTCCAGTTAATCCAACTTCTTCATCTACTGTAAATACACATTCCAAGGCAGGATGTTTTAAATCTGGATCCGTTAAAATCGCCAACATATAGGCAACCGCAATGCCATCATCTCCTCCAAGTGTCGTTCCATTTGCACAAAGCCAATCTCCATCTATCATTAAGTCCAATGGATCACATGAAAAATCATGTTTACTTGTACTTAGTTTTTCATTTACCATATCCAAATGCCCCTGCAGCATAACAACTGGTGCATTTTCATAGCCGAAAGCTGCAGGTTTTCGAATAATTACATTATTCCATTCATCCTGCGTATAATTTAATCCTGATTGTTTTGCTATATAAACACAATAGTCGCTGACTGCCTTTGTATCACCAGAACCATGTGGAATTCGGCAAATATCTTCAAAATACCGAAATACATATTCCGGTTTTAACCCTTTACACACTTCTCTCATTTGTTCCTCCTAATTATTTTTATTTTATATTTATAAATATTTATGCTGTTTTATCAGATAACTCATTGCTATATCCTTGATTCTCACATTTAATAAAAGCTAGTTCTTTGGAAAATTAGTCATGGATGTCTTATATTCTGAATACATTACAATAAGTCCATATTTGGAGCATTGATGAAAAAATTTATTATCCGAATCTTATTATTAGTTTTTTTATTTTTTATTATACGTTTTTCAACAATTAGCATCGCTGGCGCTTCGTTTGGGCTGGCATTATGGTATCAATCAGTCGTACCTACATTGCTTCCAACAATGATTCTATCTTCTTTAATAGTACAGACTGGCGCAGCAACTTATATTACTCGTATTGTACATCCATTGATTCGCTATATTTTTCATATTAGTGCAAATGGAAGCTATTGTATGTTAATTGGTATGTTATGCGGTTATCCAGTTGGCGTGAAAACTTGTGTTGATTATATTGAAATGGGACGTATGGATAATACAGAGGGGGATTATCTGCTTGCATTTATCAGTTTTCCAAGCCCTATGTTTTTATGTGGCTATATTGCCTCAGGGCATCTTGGAAATGAATATTGGAGCGATGTCTTGCTTGCCGTCTATCTTCCTATCTTTTTATTAAATGGACTGTCATGGTTTATCCATATCCACCGTAATCCTTCTTTTTCATTGTCTGCACAAAGCATCTCCATACCATCGTTTTCCATCCAGATGCTTGACCATGCAATTCATTCTTCTGTCGCTGTCATATGCAAGGTTGGATGTTATATGATGTTATTTTCAATATTAGCTTCTTTTGTACAAGCAATTCCTTGGATTCCATCCACATTACGGGCAATAATTGCTGGAATACTTGAGATGACAACTGGTATTCATCAGATCAGTCTCACTCCACTTTCCACACGAATGCAAGGAAGTCTCATGTGTGGTTTTGCATCGTTTGGAGGATTTTCTACATTAATGCAGACATTGGATGTCATGCACGAAAGCAATCTTTCCCTAAAACTTTGTGTAATATGGAAAATACTTCATGGACTCCTATCTGCACTCATTTTTTATATTCTTATATCATGATATCAGGGTCAAAAGGTCATGTCTTTTTGCCCCCGCAAAACATGAAATAGAATGCAGGCATTCCAGCCTGCTTTGTACCTTTTGTGCAAATAAACAGAAAAGCTGCCACTCCATAAATATTTTTATAAAGTGACAGATTCTTTACGATTAATTTTCAGGCATTTCCTCATTATTTTCATCTGATTGGTCTGGCACCTGAAGTTCTCTTCGGTTATCAATAATAATATCATAGCTAGACTTCATGGAACTCATAAAGGAATCAAACTTGCTTTGTGTATTTTCCATTGTATGACTGATAATTAACTGCAAACTGTTTAACATCTCATCAGTGTAGCTGATCGCTCCTGTACGAATGTTATCTGCTTCAATATTTGCATGATTAACAATATCTCTTGCCTGCACAGTTGCTTCTGCTACAATTTCATTTGCCTTTGTGTAAGCACGCTGCATAATTTCATGCTGATTGATCAGTTCATTTGTCTGTACATTCGCAGCAGAAATAATTGCATCCGCATGTGCTTTTGCATCAGCGATAATCGCTTCTTTATTACTTAATAATTTTTGATATTTCTTAATCTCTTCTGGTGTTCTGTGACGCAGCTCTACTAATAATTCTTCTAATTGTGCCTTATCAACAATAATCTTTGTAGATGAGAATGGCTGTAATTTACATCCATCAATAAATTCTTCAATTTCACCAATTAATTGTTCAATTGTACTCATAATAACCTCTCCTTCATGTATCATCCTATTATTTATTTAATTTTTCCTTTATACGCTGTTCAATATACGGTGTGACAAACTGACTGATGTCTCCGCCAAATGAAGCAACCTCTTTTACTGTACTGGAACTCAAATATGCATAATCAAGCTTTGTTGTAAAAAATACAGTATCCACATCCGCTGCTATCTTTCTGTTTGTTTGTGACATTAACAGCTCATACTCAAAATCAGTAATCGCTCGAAGTCCACGGACAATCACCTGTGCATCTGTCTGATGTGCAAAATCAACTAATAATCCACTAAATGAAAGCACTTCTATATTAGGAATATCTTTTGTCACTTCCCTAAGCATCTCAACTCTCTCTTCCACAGTAAACAATGGACGTTTGGACTGATTATTCAAAACACCTACAATCAAATGATCGGCAACATGACTTGCACGGCGAATAATATCTAAATGTCCTAGCGTTACTGGATCAAAGCTCCCTGGATAAATTGCTTTTGTCATTGTTTTACTCCTTCATTATAAATACATGTTGGTTTGTCTTATAACGCTTTTGTTTTTTCATATAAAAACCAAGTTCTTCTAAGTAGGAAAAATCTGTCATCAAATCTGCTTCTACGATAATAACAGTATCTTCATCTACTAAAGAAGAGTGACTCAAATATTCTAATACTCTGCGTTCTTCTTCTTTTCCGTATGGAGGGTCCATAAAAATATAATCAAATACTTCTTTTGTCTCCTCCAATCTCGGCAAAGCTGCCTCTACTGCCATACCCATCACAATTCCATCTAAATGGGTAAATGCTAAATTTTCTCTAATACAGGCAAGTGCTTTGCTCTGCTGCTCTACAAACACAACTTTTTCTGCCCCCCGGCTCAGTGCTTCAATACCAATCGCCCCACTGCCACTATACAAATCTAAAAAATGACATCCATATAGCCCTGACTGAAGCATATTAAATAATGTCTCCTTTATTCGATCTGTAGTTGGTCTTGTATCCATACCTGCTGGTGTTTTTAAAGGAAGGCTTCTTGCTCTTCCGGCAATTACTCTCATAGGATTCCCCCAGAAATTTTTTCATTTGCCCCTATTATAGTATTATTTCAACGGTCTGACAAGTAGATTTTAGAAAAAGGTTATGAAAATACATGATTTTTTATATAAATACAAAACTTTCCAGTGTATTATTTTTCTCTATGCACATAATAGGAGTGTAACAAACAACTCTTTCATGAAAGAACAACGTTACAACTTATACTAGAGTAAACCTTATATCTATTTAAGTACAAGATCGAAAAAGGAGGACAATCATATGTCTAAGAGTGGAAGTAATCGTAAAGCAGTACCAGAGGCAAAAGAAGCACTTGATAAGTTTAAAATGGAAGTGGCAGATGAGTTAGGTGTACCGTTAACAGACGGTTACAACGGTAATTTGACATCATATCAGAACGGCAGCGTTGGCGGCTATATGGTAAAGAAAATGATTGAAAACCAAGAAAAACAGATGGCAAACAAATAATTAAGACATTGATTCCAAAATACTCCAGATAAGGAATATCCAATGGAAGAGAAAGAAACTTCTTAAATTCAAAAAGTATCATACAGCTTTTTGATTAAGGAGTTTCTTTTATTGTATCATTACTTGTTTCTCTTGTAGTATATGCCCTTCTCTTATCGCCTCGTCTACTGCCTCAGATGCCAGTTTTAAAATCTCAGCATCTTGATAAATATCGGCGAGCTTAAATTCCAGCATTCCACTTTGTCTCACTCCAAAAAAATCCCCAGGGCCTCTTAATTTTAAATCTTGTGATGCAATATAAAATCCATCATTAGAATGATTTAATATATCAAGCCGTTTTTTGCTCTCTTTGCTTGCTGATGTGTTAATTAAAATACAGTACGATTGTGCAGCTCCACGTCCGACTCGTCCTCTAAGCTGATGCAGCTGGGCTAAACCAAACTGCTGGGCGTTTTCAATTACGATCACAGTGGCATTTGGCACATCAATTCCAACTTCAATAACCGTCGTAGCTACAAGAATTTGAATTTGATTTGCCGCAAAAGCTTTCATAATAGTGTCTTTTTCCTGATTCGTCATTTTTCCATGTAAATACGAAATTGTAATTGTAGATGGTAACTCTTTTTTTAATTTTTTTGTATATTCGACTACATTTTCTGCATCCATCTGCTCACTTTCTTCAATCATTGGACAAATCACATACGCCTGATGCCCCATCGCAATTTGCTTTTTTAAAAATTCATATGCCTTTGGGCGATACGAAATATCAACCGCACAATTTTTAATTGGAAGACGATTAGAAGGAAGCTCATCAATAACTGAAATATCCAAATCTCCATAAATAATAATCGCAAGTGTTCGCGGAATCGGAGTTGCACTCATTACTAAAATATGAGGCGCCAATCCTTTGTCACTGAGCATTTTTCGCTGTTCCACACCAAATCTATGCTGCTCATCAGTTACGACAAGTGCAAGATCATGATAGATGACCTTTTCCTGAAACAGTGCATGTGTTCCAATAATAATATCTGCCTCATGCTTCTCAATCTGTTGATAAACAAGCCGCTTCTGTGCCACAGTCATCGAGCCAGTCAAAAGCACTGCCCGAATTGGCAGCTGATACGTTTGAATCATTGTCTGCAGCGATTCATAATGCTGTGTGGCAAGTACTTCTGTTGGAGCCATCATTGCACCTTGATAATGACAAAGTACAGTCTGATACAATGCAAGAAAGGCTACTATCGTCTTTCCAGATCCAACATCTCCTTGTACAAGACGATTCATTCGATGATCTCCCATCATATCCAAAGAAATATCCAAAAATGTTCGTTTTTGTGCATTTGTAAGCTTATACGGCAGTTTTTTTACTAGCTCCCATACATCGGGCTGCTCTATAATCGCATAAATATTTTTTTCTGTCTCAAGCTGCCGTCTCATCTGACGTACTCCAAAGAGAAATGTATAAAACTCTTCAAACACAAGCCGCTCTCGTGCTTTCTGAACAGCACAATCACTTTCTGGAAAATGAATCTGATGAATCGCCTGTTGTTTATCCATTAGTTTCCATCTCTCTCTCTGCTCTTTTGACAATGTCTCTTCTAATATAATTCCATCCTTCCATACTTGCGAAACTGCTTTTCCAATCGTCTTGCTCGTAATTCCACTTGTCAGTTCATAAATCGGCTGCCGTGTTCCAATCAATGCATCGTATGCTCCAAGCGTAAAAATCTGCGGATGTTCCATCATTCGCGATGTACCATAACCATGCAGTCTTCCTCTTAATACAAACTGCATTCCTGGCTTTATCGTTGCGCGCAGAAAAGGCATATGAAACCATACGACACGCAGCATATCTCCATTACAATCACGCAGCTGTGTCGTCACAATCTGCCTGCGATTCATCTGTCTGACAAAAGGAACATTGACAATCATTCCCTGCACTGCTGCAAAATCAAGAATATTCGACTCATGCACCGTAACAGGTGCTTCATAACAATCATAGGAGACTGGATAATGCTCTAATAAATCACCAATTGTCTCAATATTTAATTTTTTTAGAAAAGATGTTGTTTTTGGTCCAACACCTTTGACTGTCATTACCGAATCATTCCACTGCATTATGTTCTCCTTACGTCTTTTTGTAAACATAAAATGCTGTTTCTTGAATGATCCTCCAACAAACAGCATTTTGATTTGTCATTATTCTACTGATATAATATAATAATAAACTGGCTGTCCGCCTTCATTTACTTCTACTTCTAGCATTGGATATTTTTCTGTAATCTGATCTGCCAATGCCTGTGCTTCTTCTTCTGTCGCATCCGCACCATAATAAATACTGATAAGTTCCGATTCTTCATCTATCATCGCTTCCACTGCTTCTAATGAAGTCTCGTTCAATTTAGCACCAGCAGTCAATATACCCTGATCTCCAACTGCCATAATATCGTCTTTATGAATCTCAACTCCATCAATTACTGTATCACGTACTGCATACGTAATCTGACCAGTCTTTACACGCTGCATTTCTTTTATCATCGCTTCTGTATTTTCTTCTGTCGATTTTTCTGGCACAAAATGAATCATCGCTGTAATTCCCTGTGGAATTGTTTTACTTGGAATTACAATTAATTGTTTGTTTTCTACAAGACTCTTTGCCTGTTCTGCTGCCAAAATGATATTTTTATTATTTGGGAAAATATAAATAACATCGGCATTTACCTGATCTACCGCATTCAGCACATCTTCAGTACTTGGATTCATTGTCTGACCACCTTCAATTAAATAGTCCACTCCAAGTCCTTGGAAAATTTCTGTTAACCCTGCACCTGCGGATACGGAAATAAATCCAACTGGTTTTCTTGGCTGTGCAGCCCGCTTTTCTTTTTCCTGCTGCACAGCTTTTTCTGCATCTTTGATCAGACGTTCATTATGTTCTTCACGCATATTATCGATCTTCATCTTTGTCAATGAGCCATAAGTCAAAGCACGTTCAATTGCCTGTCCTGGATGATTCGTATGCACATGAATCTTAACAACATCTTCATCAGCAACACATACAATTGAATCACCAATGGATTCTAAAAATGATTTAAATGCCATCTCATCATATTCGGTAAATGGACGCTCTGTCATAATAATAAATTCAGTACAATATCCAAACTTAATATCAGCTGTCTCGATATTGGAGCGCTCCATAACTGCATCGGCTGTCTGCTTCTTTGGCTGATCTGGTACAATATCATCTACGCGGATTTCTTTGCCAAGGAATCCATCTAATGAACCACGAAGTACCTGCATCAAACCTTGACCACCAGAGTCTACTACGCCTGCCTGTTTTAATACTGGCAACATTTCTGGTGTTCGACTCAGTACAAAATCACCATATTCAATTACTTTGCGAATAAATTGTTCCAAATCTTCTTCTTCTTCGCATAACTCCTGTGCTTTATCTGAAATTCCTTTTGCAACTGTTAAAATAGTACCTTCTTTTGGTTTCATAACTGCCTTATATGCAGTTTCTGTAGCACGTTTTAACGCATTTGCCAAAATCATTGTATCAATTTGATCCACATATTTTATTTCTTTTGTAAACCCACGGAATAATTGAGATAAAATAACACCTGAATTTCCTCTCGCACCACGAAGTGAACCAGAAGAAATTGCCTTTGCCAAATCTTCCATCGAAGGATTATCTCCCAATGCTGTTACTTCTTTTGCTGCGGATAAAATTGTTAAAGTCATATTAGTTCCTGTATCACCGTCTGGCACTGGAAATACATTTAACTCATTAATCCACTCTTTTTTTGCCTCCAGGTTTTTCGCACCTGCTAAAAACATTTTTCTCAAAAGTGCGGCATCTATCATATGAACTGACACAACTTGTTCCTCCTATCTTCCCCTTAGTCAATCACGCGGACTCCCTCTACAAATAAGTTGATTTTTTCAATTTCCATACCTGTAAATTCTTCCACTTTATATTTTACGCTGTCAAATAAGTTTTCTGCAACAGCAGAAATACTGACACCGTAAGAGACAATTACATGAAAATCAATGATAAGTTTATTATTCTCTTTTACTATAACATTAATTCCTTTTGTGAGATTATCTCTTTTTAATAACTGAACAAAACCATCTCTCACATTGATAGCTGCCATACCAACAATACCGAAACATTCCACAGCGGTAGATCCAGCATATTTAGCAATCACATCTGTATTAATTAATATCTCACCTAATTGATTCGAAATACGCCCTTTCATTAAAATGACCTCCATTATATTTACGCATACTGCATTTTATTCCATTTCGTCCAAAAATGAAATACACACTCTGCCTATTATAGATACAATTTATTATAACCTGTTTTCGTAAAAAAAGGAATATTAAATTTCAAAATATTATGTTTTTTTATATTTTTTTAATTTTTGCAAAAAACTGCTTGCATTTGTGGCATATTTCTGCTATGATAATTCGTGTTGCAAGTCTTGAAGACTAAATATGCTTAAGGAGGTGCAATTATGGCAAAGTGTGCTATCTGCGAAAAGGGCGCTCATTTCGGAAACAATGTGAGCCATTCTCATAGAAGATCCAATAAGATGTGGAAGTCTAATGTTAAGTCTGTGAAAGTAAAAGTGAATGGAGCTGCCAAGAAGATGTATGTATGTACTTCTTGCTTACGTTCCGGTAAAGTTGAGAGAGCTTAAAAGACAGCAGAAAGGTAGTGGAGTGACCCACTGCCTTTTTTATAATAAAAAATCAGTCATTACAAAAGCAATTATAGCCAATCCCAAGACAAAGAAGCATAATGCCTACTGTCCATATATTTACTGGTATAAATATCATCAACGCCATTCCGACACCCGTCCAGAAAATCATTAAGCCGCATAGTTTTTTCATATAATCTGTCCTCAGACGATTCTCTTTGATTTATACTATGCGGCTTTTTTTGTATTCATACTATGATGAGTAACAAAAGCATTTTATTTATTTTCTGGTGTTTCTGTCTTACTTCCTTCTTTTGCAATATCTTTAATCACTTCATCTGCAGCATCATCTTGCTGATACTGATTTTTGCTTGTGAAACGATTTACAACATCTGGAACCATATCCAATATTTTTGTGACAGTATCTTGGTTTTTAATATTGACAAGTTTTGTCACTCCATTTTGAATAACGAGTACTGCAGATGGGGAAATTCTTGCTCCCATACCACCACCCGTATTATTTTTTTTATCGTTTGCAAATGCACCTGCACCAACGCCGAACTGAATATCTACCAATGGTAAAATAATGGAATCATTTACATGAATTGCATCTCCAACTACTGTCTTGGAAGATACAAATCCTTCCATTCCTTTTAACAATGAGTCAATGGAAGAATTAAATCCCGTTGTCTCTTTATTGTTCATAGCACCAAACCTCCTATACTGTTTTGCATACTTGCATTATGATTACTATTTTCTTATCTTTCCCAACAATTTTTTTATCATAACTCGAACTTGCTTTTTCAATAAAATACGAATCCCCGTCCATAAAAATACAAAAATCTGAACTCGTCCCTGAAACTTCAAACTTCCTTCTATCACTGCTTTTTCAAAGTCTGGTTCAAAAAAAATCGCATTTTCATAAAACACCATCATTGCTGCCATCCATCCTGTGATTTTTCCTGTCAATGCTGGGTCCTCCGAGCCATAATGCAAATACAGCTGAAATTTTCTTGGACGAATATGACGAATTACTCTGATAAGTCGACTTTTCAAAAACGTATATACTTGCCTGCTGTTATCCTCGAGTAAAATTTCTTTGATCTCATCCATTTTTGTTTTGGAAGAAGTAATCTTTTTCACAGTGACAGTGATCTTTCTCTTTGTATTTTGCCAAAAAGATCGAATCTTTGTATGCATATCAGATAGTTTCATCCAAAAATTTTGTATCGCCTGCATGATTTTTTGGAGTGGAGAACGTTTTTCTTCGTTACCTGTCTCTTTATTCTCCAATTTATCCGCTTGCTCTTCTTTTTTCTCCTCTTCCTGATCTAATTCCGTCGGTTCTAGACATTGTTCTTGATCTATGATTAATGCCTCTTTCGGCTGTTCAAAAGAATGATTTTCTTCTTCTAAATTTTCTGACTCATTATTCATTTTTTCTATATCTGCAAAATCAGATGTCATCGGATCTATCTCTTTTTTCTTCTTATGAAGGGAAAATCCAAATATTTTTATTATAAATCGGGGATGATTCTGCTCAATTATTAATTTTACTGAAATACTGTGCAGCAGCCAGTGCAGCTTGATCCATCCATTTCCACTGTCAAAATAGTCTAACTGACCTTTATAACGAATCGGCACAAATAAAACAAGCATCAGCAGTATTAATAATAACGCTAGAACAATTCCGATTACTTTCAATATCAAAACTATGATATTCAGCATCTATCCACTCCTCATTGTATATATTCACGCAGCGCAGTTCCTCCCGTGTGCCGATATACCTCTTCTATCAATTGTCTTGCAATCTCATAAGCTTCTTCTTTACTTCCTGCAATTCCAAGTACAAATAACTCTTGTCTCTGATAATAGGATTGACGCAATAATGACGCTGGAATAATTTCCATTAAATTCTGTGGATCTGGTGCTAACAAAATAATATAAACTCCTAACTGAATTTTATTATGCTTCAGCTTCCATATTACTTGATATTTTTTATAACGGATCTGATCACCGACCAATAAATTTTTATATAAGCGCACATTATCCCTCGATTCTTTCTTGTCTAGCGGATATTCGCAATCCACTTCGCTACTTGCTCATTCCTTGATTTGGTTAGATGTCTGCCATCAATTGTCTTATAAGTTCTATGCAGGCAGCCTTCTCTGCCTGGTCACTGCAAGAGGACAAGCTAACCTCGATATATGTTTCCAATTCCTGATAAGTTCTAAGAAACATCGGAAGCAATGTAATCAATTTTGCCATAATCGCACGTGATACTGCCTTTTGCTGCTTTTTCAAATGCTCTTTTAACTCCAACGAAAACTGTGCATATGTCTGCATAATATAATCTCGGTCTGCTTCAACATGATCTGTAATTGAAGATTCCAATTCAATATATAAGCTTGTAGAGAGAAGTTTGCTCATTCTCTCAAGTGAACAATAAATCTTATCAAGCATAATTCCTTCAATTATATTTTTATAAGACGTCTGCAATTCCTCTATCATTGATTCGCCTGCATGAAATACATCTGAGCATTGTTCTTGAATTCCTTCTATTTTTTCAAAACGCTCTGCCAATGCATCTGGAATTGTCTCTTTTGATTCAAACAATTCACATACCTCTTGAATGATTGCTTCACAGTTTTGCTTTTCGTCTAAATCAACAATTGCATAAGGTGTACTCAACAAAATAACATAAAGGTCATTTGTCAGTTCTTCCAAAGTCATATACAAGTCAATATTATGATTTAATAAATCAGATGCTGCCTTTAAGTCATTAGCAAGCACCTCGTACTGCTCTTTTGTCAATGTCTTAAAATCAACTTCAGATAAACGTATCATCATCCCATAAAGATTTGGATAAAGCTCCTGCATTCCCTCTGGCTGCTCCATCATTGCCGCTGTGCGCAGCATATAAATCAAATCCTTTACCGATTGTTTTTCACTTCCAATATAAACAGTCAGTCCATCCTGCAAAATTTGGAGAAATTTGCTTCGTGTCATACGCATTGGAAGCTGTTCAATCATCTTAACCGTTTTAATCTGACGAATGGATTTATCGTTATCTATTGTCAAGTAATTTAAAATCTCAGTCTTTAAATCTTCATCCGAAGTTTCAAGTTTTATCTCTTTAAAACGATATTCCAAACGATTTAATACATATTCATAAATCGTATAACAATCCGTATAAGCAGTTAATAATTTCATCGCTGCAATATTTTGTGTTCGCAGCTGTTCAATATCTGCAATGCTTTGCTCTAACTGTTCTCCTGAAAATGCCGTTCCAATATATTTTTTTACGATACGATTTAATTCATTCACCGCTTGATCGACCGTTGCTGGGATGCCTTCTTCACTCTCTTTTAATTCGGTATAGATCTCATAAAAAGTTGGATAGTTCAATGCAAATCTACTGTGAGAAAGTCGATTCGCATTATTCATCATATGATTGGAAAAAGAAGATAAATTTGCTTCTATGTCTTTTCCTTTCTTCAAACGCTTCATTATTGTATAAATATCAGTCATTGTTCTTTTCCTCATGATTTTCCAGCATACGACGGCGCAATAAATCTAATGCATTCACTACTGTCAGTTCACGAATCTTATTACGGTCTCCTGTAAAATGAAATTCTTCTACTACAACCGATTCATTATAATAACAGCCAATAAACACTGTTCCAACTGGTTTTTCTTTCGTGCCGCCGTCCGGTCCTGCAATACCAGTTACTGCAAGACTCACATCAGCATCCGTCTTAAATACTGCACCTTTTGCCATCTCTTTTGCAGTCTCTTTGCTCACTGCACCATATTTTTTTAATGTATCTCGATTTACATCAATAAATTTTCTCTTTGCCCGATTGGAATATGTGACGAGTCCAATTTTTAATATATCAGAAGCTCCCGGCACATTAATCAAACGACTGCTTAGCATTCCGCCTGTACAAGATTCTGCTGTACAAATTGTAAGTCCTTGCTTTTGCAGTTTTCTCACAACAACATGTTCCAATGTCTCTTCTTCTTTTACTGTATAAATCGCATCTCCAAATCTCTTTCTCAATTCTTCTACAATTGGTTTAATCTTCTTTTTTGCATCTTTTTCATTAGAAGCACTTGCAGTCACTCGTATATGCACTTCTCCTGTTTTTGCATAAGTAGCAATTGTTGGATTTGTCTGCTGATCAATCAGATCTCGAATCATCGACTCTGCTTTGCTCTCTCCTATACCACAAATTTTAACCATCGCTGATAGAATCGTATTTGGCATCTTATTTTTTAAATAAGGAACAATTTTACTGTTCACCATCGGAATTAATTCATTTGGCGGACCAGGCAGTAAAATAATTGTCTTTCCATCTATTTCCATAATAATTCCAGGAGCAGTTCCATTGTCATTATCAACTACAATCGCACCTTCTGGGACAAGTGCCTGTTTCCAGTTATTATCAGAAGGTTTCCGCTTTGTCCTTGCAAAGTAATTTTTAATTCTTTTTTTTGTATTTTCATCTTCTATTAACTTTTTTTTGCATACTTTTGCAGCCGTTTCTTTTGTTAAATCATCTTCTGTTGGTCCAAGACCTCCAGATAAAATAACAACATCAGAACGGCGCAATGCTGTCTTAAGCTGATCAGCCAACCGTTCTTCATTGTCTCCTACCGTAGATTGATAAAATACAGAATAACCAATTAATGCACATTTTTGTGCAAGAAACTGTGCATTTGTATTTACAATATTTCCTAATAATATCTCGGTTCCTACGGTAATTAATTCTGTTATCATTTTACTTACCTCCAATATAATCTTTCACAATAATCCTGCATGCTCCCCAAAGAACAATTCAGGCAGTAATAAAAGCTTTATCTTGTTTGTGAAAGCAATGTTCATTTATTCGGTAAATTCGTCTGCTAACTCTCCGATTAAATCGTATTCTGCTGCACCTGTTACAACTACTTTCGCAAAATCTCCAGACATTAATACACTTGCTGTCTGTACAAAAATATATCCATCTACATTTGGTGCATCCATATAAGTTCTGCCTACATAAGCATTTTCATCTGCGACTTTTCCTTCTATTATTACTTCAACTGTACGGCCAATCATATTTTCGCAGTGTTCAAATGCAATTTCCTGCTGCAGTTCCATAATAGAATCGCGACGCTGTTCTTTTATCTCCTGCGGTATCTGATTTTCCATAGAAGCAGCTGGTGTATCTTCCTCTGCGGAATATGGAAATACGCCAAGACGGTCAAATTCCATTTCATCAACAAATTGCATGACTGTCTCAAAATCTTCTTCTGTTTCACCAGGAAATCCAGCAATCAATGTTGTTCTCAGCGCAATATCTGGAATTTCTTCTCTCAAATGTGCAATCATTGCTCGAAGCTGCGCCTGATTGGTTCTTCTGCCCATTCTCTTTAAAATAGAATCAGATGCATGTTGAATTGGAACATCTAAATAATGGCAGATTTTTGGTTCTGTCTTAATCACTTGAATCAGTTCTTCCGTTATCTCTTCTGGATAACAATACTGCAGACGAATCCACCAAATTCCAGCAATCTGTGCAAGTTGTTTTAATAATTCTGGCAGCATTTTTTTACCGTATAAATCGATGCCATACAGAGTCGTCTCTTGTGCCACAATAATCAACTCGCGGACACCGCCTTTCGCCAATACCCTTGCTTCTTCTATCAGTTCTTCCATTGGAACGCTTCGATAAGTTCCTCGAATTTTAGGAATAATACAATACGTGCAATGTTTATCGCAGCCTTCTGCAATCTTTAAAAATGCATAATCCCCCCCTGTTGTAACAATACGCTTGCGGGCAGACGGCATGTTATTATTTGGGTGAAATACTTGCGGATGCTCATGGTTTAATGCCTCTTTTACAACTGTTGCAATTTCATCATAAGAGGCGATCCCAAGCACACCATCGACTTCTGGTATTTCTTTCAACACTTCATCTTTATAGCGTTCTGCCAGACATCCTGTCACAATTAATGCTTTACACACTGCATCCTTTTTATATTGTGCCATTTCTAAAATTGTATTAATACTTTCTTCTTTTGCATCACCGATAAAACAGCAAGTATTTACAATAATGACTTCTGCTTCTGTCTCATCTTCTGTAAACTCATATCCTGCATCTCGCAGAATTCCTAACATTTTTTCTGTATCTACAAGATTTTTATCACATCCAAGAGAAATAAATAATACTTTCATTTTTTATTACATGCAATACACGATTCAAGTCTTATATGATACGTGTACTATAATTCTCCTTCTATTTTATTCGTTCTCTGCATGATGCAAATTTTTTTCAACAATTTTCTTCACTTCAGCATCTTCTGCCTGTTCTGCTTCAACCATATCAGCATCTTCGACTTCATCTGCCTCATCTCCCATGATCTTTACTTTGCCACGGTATAATTCTTCTACTGCTGTTGAAAGTGGTTTCTTTCCTGCAAATCCTCTTACTAATGGCTCTTCTCCGCCAATGATCTGTCTTGCACGCTTTGCTGTCGCAATAACGATTGAATAACGGCTCTGAACAACTGGCTGTTCTCCTGGTTCTACCTCGCTGTTTACTACATTAATTAAATCAGAATAAGATGGATGTAACATATCATTCTCCTTTCAAAAAGATTTTTAAATCATCTTTCATATCTTCTATAAATTGTTGTTGATAGGCGCACTTATCGTGCTGGCATTGAATCAAGTCATGTAATTGACTTACACAATGTTCTAATTTATCATTAACGATAATATAATCGTAACGATCCATATAATATGATTCTCTTGCAGCCTGAGTCAAACGTTCTCGTATCGTTTCTTCTGGCTCAGTTCCCCTTCCTACGAGACGTCTCTCTAATTCAGCTGCACTTGGCGGAGCAATAAAAACAAGAACTGCCTGCGGATATTTGTGCTTAATCTGTAAAGCACCCTGCACTTCAATTTCTAATATTACATCTTTTCCAGCTTCCATCTGTGAAAACACATAATCGGCTGGTGTTCCATAATAATTATTTACATATTGAGCATATTCAATCAATTTTTTTTCCTGAATCATCTGCTCAAATTGTTCTCTTGTCTTAAAAAAATAGTGTACTCCGTCACATTCTCCCTTTCTCGGCATCCTAGAAGTAGCCGAAATTGACAATGCATAATTGTCATACTGACTTACTAAAGATTTAATAATTGTACCTTTACCGACTCCTGAGAAACCAGATACAACTACCATAACACCTGTCTGATTCATTGTTTACTCTCCATTCTGTTCTACTGCAATTTCCTGTTCTGCTCCTTCTGCCAGACCTGATGGCAGTCTCCCTGCCAGCGTATCTGGCAGCAGAGCAGACAATACTACATATCCTCCTAATGTAACGATGACCGATTTTGTCTTTCTTCCTTGTGTCGCATCAATCGCCATTCCTTTGTCCTTTGCTCCTTGTACTAAACGCTTCATTGGAGCCGAGTCAAACCGCGAGATTGAAATAATCTGTGCAGAATTGATAAAGTTGCCAAAACCAATATTTACAAACATTCAAACATCCTCACTATTCAATATTTTGAATTTGTTCTCTCACTTTTTCAATTTCTGTCTTTAATTCAATAGCAAAATCAGAAAGTTCCCTGTCATTTGATTTTGAAAGAATCGTATTTGCTTCACGATTCATTTCCTGTGCAATGAAATCTAGTTTTCTGCCAATCCCCTCTTGCTGTGTAAGTGCTTCTTTTGTATGTAATATATGACTTTTCAGGCGAACAATCTCTTCATCCACACAAACTTTATCGGCAAAAATCGTAACTTCTGTAACAATTCTGCTTTCATCTATTATGGTAGTATCAAGTAATTCTCTTACTTTTTCTTCAAGACGCTTTCGATATTCTTCTACAACAACAGGAGAACGTACTTCAATTTTTTGAACGAGTTCCAACATTCGATCTAATTTTCCTAATAAATCATGCTTTAACTGCTCTCCTTCGGATATTCTTGTCTCTACTAATTTTTTTAATGCCTCTTCTGTTGCTGTTTTAATACTTTCCCAAAGATCTTCTACATTTTCTTCTGCATGCTTCATTGTTAAAACTTCTGGGAGGTTTCCAATCATAGACACTGATATATCATCCTTTACACCAAACTGTTCTTTTATACTTTGGAAGCAATTCATATATTCCTGTGCCAACATAGAATTATACTGTACTGTCACATTTGATTCTATCTCGCTTTCATAACTCAAAAACAGATCAATTTTTCCACGCTGTACATTGTCTTTTACTATATTACGGATCGCAGACTCAAAACAATTAAACTTTTTTGGCATTTTAATTGTTATATCCAAATAGCGGTGATTGACTGACTTAGCCTCCACAATCACCTTGCGTTCACTGAGCTCATATCGTCCGAATCCAGTCATACTTTTTAACATAGCAGCCTCCTAATGCCCTATTATTTGCTATTCATTGTCCTATCTATTATAAGCGAAAATATACTAAGAGTCAACCAAACAAATCTTTTAATTGTGTGAATTTTATGGTATACTGATAAAAGAAAAAACGATTATTGTCATAAACTTGATGAGCAATACAGAAGATACTTGAAAATTCACTCTATTTTATTGAATTTATCTCATAAAAAGCATCCTGTTTCTGACAACGAAATGGAGGTTACTATGGCATTAGACGGCGTTGTTATCGCTTCTGTTGTAAAAGAAATGAATACCCGCATTCTTGGAGGTCGTATTTCAAAAATTGCGCAGCCAGAGGCAGATGAATTGCTTCTTACAATAAAATCTGGAAAAACTGCCCAGCGACTGTTTGTTTCTGCAAGTGCAGGACTTCCTCTGATCTATTTTACAGAAAAAAATAAACCAAATCCTTTAACTGCTCCAAACTTTTGTATGCTTCTTAGAAAGCATATCGGCAATGGAAAAATTATTTCAATTACTCAGCCTGGACTAGAACGTATCGTTGATATCGAAATCGAACATTTAAATGAAATGGGCGATTTATGCCGAAAGCATCTCATCATCGAATTGATGGGAAAACACAGCAATATTATTTTTTGCAATGACTGCTCTATGATATTGGACAGTATCAAACATGTTCCTGCATCAATGAGTTCTGTTCGTGAGGTTCTTCCTGGAAGACCTTATTTTATTCCAGATACAATGGAAAAACAAGATCCGAAACAGATGACTGCACAAAGCTTTGCTGCTCATTTTGCTGGCAACCAAAATATCGCCAAGACAATTTATATGCATTATACTGGAATTAGTCCACTCGTCGCAGAAGAAATCGTTGCTCGAAGCGGCATTGATTCTTCCAAACAGGCATCTGCATGCAGCGATATAGAAAAACTGCATCTTGGAAATGTCTTCTTTCAATTTATGCAAGATGTTAAAGAAGGTCTGTTCACCCCAAATATTATTTATCGGGAAGAAGAACCGATTGAATTTTGTTCTGTCTTATTGGAAAGCTATGCTGATCATATAATTGAAACATTTTCTTCTATCAGCGAAGTATTAGAAACATATTATTCCACTCGTAATCTAATTACAAGAATTCGCCAAAAATCGGCAGAACTGCGCCGTGTTGTTCAGACACATTTAGAGCGAAGCAATAAAAAATATGATCTTCAGTTAAAGCAGTTAAAAAATACAAAAAAACGTGAAAAATATCGTGTTTACGGCGAATTGCTGAATACGTATGGATATGAAGCAAAAGAAAATGCTAAACAATTAGAAGTTATCAATTATTATACAAATGAACCCCTGACAATTCCATTAGATCCTGATTTATCTGCACAAGAAAATGCAAAAAAGTATTTTGAACGCTATAACAAATTAAAGCGTACTCATGAAGCATTATCTCATTTATTAGTTGAGACGGAAGAAGAAATCGAACATCTTGAGTCCATCCGAACCGCCATTGATATGGCAGTTTCAGTTGATGATCTCACCGAGATCCGACAGGAGATGGTTCAATATGGTTACATGAAAAAGCATGCCTCTGCACAAAAAGGAAATAAAAAAGTAAAAGTTTTAAGCAAACCATACCATTATGTCTCCTCAGATGGATTTGATATTTATGTTGGAAAAAATAATTATCAAAATGATGAATTAACTTTTCATTTTGCAGAAGGAAAAGATATATGGATGCACGCAAAAAAAATTCCAGGCTCTCACGTCATTATTCGTACGAACGGAAGGGAAGTTCCTGATCGGACATATGAGGAAGCTGGAAAACTTGCTGCTTATTATTCTAAGGGAAGAGAATCCGAAAAAGTAGAGATTGATTATATCGACAAAAAACAAGTCAAAAAGCCAGCTGGCGGCAAGCCAGGATTTGTCATCTACCACACGAATTATTCATTGATTGCATCTCCTGATATCCGCACAATTAAGCTGATAACAGATTAAAAACAAACCGATTAATTGACAGAAAGCCACAATTTTGCTTTATCGCTGAATTGTGGCTTTCTTTAATATTGTTATAAAAGTTTATTGTCTTCGTATTCAATATAATATTTAGAAACAAAAAATGTTCTTAAACTACTTTCATTCTTCCATCAATATCTTTAATCTGATCAGGATGGCACAGTCTATGAATAAAACAGTATATAAAATCAGCTCCATATGTAAACACAAGTATAATTGCCAAATATTTCGTTAGCTCATCTGGAATTCTTAACGCAATAGAACGCATAAATCCACTTAAAAAACATACAATAAAAATTCCCATAAAACCCCATGCAATGCTGCTTTCTAAACAAATAATTCCTTTATAATTATATCTTTTCTTACTGTAATCCCACCAAAGACTTCCAAAAAGACATATCATAACACGGGCGGTCACTAATTCCAGCAACGTCGCCGCAATAGAACTTGCAACAAAAAGTAACAGCAAATTGTACGCAATTGGCTTTAATATGAACAGTGCACCTGCTGCTCCAATTCCATAGATAATGCAAAATGGCAAATGACAAAATCCTCTGTCATAGACAAACTTGCGATTTTCTATAGAAAGTACAATGCACTCTAATATATATCCAAAGAAGCTGAATATAAAAAACCAGAGTGCAAAATTATAAATATCCATTCCTAAAATTTTCATAATAATCTCCATGCTGCCCTTCCAGCTAAAACAGCGATGAAAAAACTCGTAATTCAATTGCTTTGTATTAAAATTAGGCTACTCAAGATATTGAATCACGTTCTTTTTTCTACCTATTGTTTTCATTTGCACATATTTTATAAACGACTCATCTCTGATACTAACATACATGAAATTTCTATTCATAATGCAGATATTCATTGTCTGCTCTATTATAAATGCAGTCTGACTATAGCGATGAATGGCTTATCTGTACTATATCGAAAAAAAATTTAAAAATCAACTAGTTTTTATAAATTTTTTCCTTTGTTTTCCATTGAATTTTGATAATTTTTTTTATTCTTTTGGTGCTGCAATCGTATCACTACTTCCGATAAACTACAATGCTTATCTGCATATACAATAATGTATCCTTCTTTTGTCTTTGGAGGAATAATTGTCAACGGCCACATATGATGTAGAATAATATCCTTTTCTGCACGAGACAGTAAAAATTCCTTTTCTGCATTTTTTAAGGCTACGCGAGGATGCGTTAATCCGTGAAAATGATTTCCAGTCTCCTCTTTATGTGTATGCCAATCATATAAGAACAAATCGTGCAATAGTCCTCCGCGTGCTGCGGTATAGAAATCCAGTTCTAGTTTTTTTGCAATTCGATAACTCAAATACGACACTTGAATACAATGTACCTGTGTCGAAGTAGACCCATGCTGTGTAAACTTTGCCATCATTTGAAACGCTGGATTTTCTAAAATATCTTTTACACAATTATAATATTTCTTATCTTTTTCATATTCTTTATTTTTTATCCAGGCTTCATCTTGTACCCAATGACGGACCTTCCGATGGAAGGTCCGTCTCTGTTTACATACCCGAACAATCTGTTCTAATGACATGGATTATTCTTCTTTCTCTATTTCTTTTGCTTCTTCTACAGTTTCTGCTACTTCTTCTGCAGTATTTACTTCTTTTTCCTTTTCTTCTGGCTCCACTGGAGTAAGCAGATCATCATACAGCTTCTCGTAAACTCTTGCAGCTGAATTCCAAGAGAAGTCTTTTTCCATCGCTGCCACTACCATCTTATTCCATGCCTGGCGATCGTTATAGTATACTTTCTTTGCATAATTAATAATGCCAAGCATCTCATGTGCATTATAGTTTGCAAATGAGAATCCTGTTCCGCTTCCATCAATTTCATTATATGGCTGAACGGTATCTCTCAATCCGCCTGTCTCACGAACGATTGGCAATGTACCATAGCGCAGACTCATCAGCTGGCTTAAGCCACATGGCTCAAACAGAGATGGCATAAGGAACGCATCACAGCTTGCATAAATTCGATGGGACAATGCTTCTGAATAGAAAATACTTGCTGAAACACGATCTGGATATTTCTTTGCATAAACCTTAAACAGATTCTCATATCTTGTCTCGCCTGTACCAAGTACAACAAGCTGTACATCTTCACTGCAAATCTGCTCAATCACACAGTCAATTAAGTCAAATCCCTTCTGGTCAGTGAGTCGGGAAACAATACCGATCATAAATGCATCTGGATTCACTTTTAATCCTAATTCCCTTTGCAGTGCTTCTTTATTCTTTGCTTTCTGCTCAAATACTGTCTCAACTGTATAATTTGCAGCAATATCCTTATCTGTCTCTGGATTATAAAATGCGTAATCAATACCATTTACAATACCACTTAAGCTATTAGAACGTGCACGAAGAAGTCCATCCAGACCCTCACCATAGAATGGCATCTTAATCTCTTCTGCATAACTATTACTTACTGTAGTAATTTTGTCAGCATATACAAGACCACCCTTTAATAAGTTACCATTGTTGTATGCTTCCAACTTATCGCTTGTGAAATAGTAATCAGATAATCCTGACATATTACGGATTGTGTTTACATCCCATACTCCTTGGAATTTTAAATTATGAATTGTGAAGATTGTCTTAATTCCCCAGAAGAATGGATCACCCTGGAAGCTGTCATTTAAGTAAACTGGAACAAGACCAGTCTGCCAGTCGTGACAATGAATGATATCTGGACGGAATCCAATCAATGGAAGACAAGAAAGAACTGCTTTTGAGAAGAAACAGAACTTTTCAATATCCTCATACATGTTGCTGTAAGGCCAAGAACCACCGAAGTAAAATTCACTGTCAATAAAGTAAAATTTAATTCCGTCATACTCCATCTCCAATATTCCAACATACTGGTTTCTCCAGCAAAAATCGGTATAGAAATGTGTTACATACTTCATTTTTGAACGAAGTTCCTCTTTAATACATAAATACTTTGGAATCATTACACGTACATCATATTCTTCCTTATTAAAATACTTTGGTAATGATCCTACTACATCTGCTAATCCTCCTGTTTTAATAAATGGAACGCATTCTGATGCCGCAAATAATATTTTTTTCATCCTAATCCTCCTAAATTTTCGTTTTGTATATATTATACACTAGAATTAGAATTTTTTAAAGTAGTTTCTTTTGATTTTATACATATTTCCTGTATTTTTTTGCGGCCAGATTGTTATATTTTTTATTTTTTTTGAATTTTATATTCTAAACGAATTTTATCAGAAATCAAAGCGATAAATTCCGAATTAGTAGGCTTTCCTTTTCCATTATTTACAGTATATCCAAATAATTCATCAATGGTATCCATTTTTCCTCTGCTCCATGCTACTTCGATTGCATGGCGAATCGCACGTTCTACTCTGCTTGGTGTCGTCTGATAATGTTTTGCGATTTCTGGATATAGTGCTTTTGTAATTGAATTTAACATATCCATATCTTGGATACACATAATAATTGCATCTCTCAAATATTGATAGCCTTTTATATGAGCTGGCACACCAATCTCATGTATCATATTTGTTACATCATGTTCTAAATTTCTCTCTTCATTTTGTAATTTTGCCTCCATATAAGATGGCAAAGTTTTTCCCTGTGTATCTCTCTGTACATTATTTGCGCCAATTTGTCTTACCCGATTGATTATTAAATTATTATCAAATGGCTTCATAATATAATAGGACGCACCCATATTAATTGCATCTCCTGGCACAGGCTCTTTCGTAATTCCTGAAACAATAATAAAAGATGGCATCTTTTTTACGTTTCTGTCATGTTTGATCTTATCCATCACACTTAACCCGTCAATTCTTGGCATAACCAGATCCAATAACACAACATCTGGCTCTTTGTCACGAATGAGACGACAAGTTTCTTCTCCATCTTTTGCTGTTCCTACAACATTAATGTCTTCCTCCGCTGTCAAGATATCATCTAGTAATTCCACAATTCTTTCGTTATCGTCAGCGATCGCTACATTTAATTTTGTCATTTCTGAGCCCCCTATTCAAATTTTAAGGCAAGATGGCTATTCTGGACTGTCGTGAATAGCAGCAGGTAAAGTGACTATTCTATCACTTTCGTTAAAATATGCCCCAATTATTATGAAGTGTTAAATAATAACACACAAGTTTCATTATAGGCACCCACAATATTTGAAACAAACAAAAACCTCCGCTGTTTGTGACATTTTTCGACATTATTTTTATATTTTTCAACACTTATTTTTCACTCATTTGTTTCATTTCTTCCAAAAATATGCCGTACCCTTTTGTTGAATCTTGAATAAAGACATGTGTCACTGCTCCAATCAACTTTCCATCCTGAATAATCGGACTTCCGCTCATTCCCTGCACAATACCTCCAGTCTTCTTCAACAATTCCTCATCTGTAACTTGCAATACAATTCCCTTTTGATTATTATGGGAGGAAACATTCACTTCTAATATTTGAATTTTATAATCTTTCGTCGTTCCATCTATATTTGTACGAATATGAGCATTTCCTTTGTGTACATCTTGCTTATATCCTGCTAATATCCATTCTCCCTGGACTTGTTGTTTTAATTTTTCGTTTACTGTTCCAAAAATCCCTCGTACTGTATTCGCATCAATCGTTCCATATTGATGATCTCTGCCATAGCAAATTGTTCCAGAGAGAGAACCGGGACTCCCTGCCGTTCCTTTTATTATTGTATAAATATCAGTCTCATACAGACTTCCTGCTGCTGCTTCCATAAGCAGACTCGTATCCGAATCGCTGATCCCATGTCCCAATGCACCAAATTGGTTTTTCTTGTCAATATATGTTACTGTTCCAATTCCTTGCGTATCATCTCTCACCCATAGCCCTAATTTATATTCTCCTGGTGCAGTATTCACAGGATGAACACGTACATCCACTTCTTCTTTTTCCCTTCGTATTGTCAATTGAATATCCTGCATTCCATTTTCATTGAGCATTCGCATAAAAGATTCTTTGTTTGGGATTTTCTTTCCATTCATTTTGACAATATAATCCCCAGTTTTGACAATATCTTTTGCAGGTTCACTGGTGTTTCCCTGACAATCCGTTAATTTTGATGTTCCAATTACGAAAATTCCGTCGGACTGCAAGTAGATTCCTACTGGAAAACCTACTGGCAGTAAATACTCGGGCTCTATTGCATTTACTTCAATATCCTTTACATTCCAGATTCCAAATAATTTTAATGATAATTCATATTTTCCTGTTTTCGGAATATAAATGGAAAATGGTTGATTGATTGCTGGATTGACTTTCGCTACATAGATGTCCTTGTTCATCACAGCCTCGCTGCTTTGTACTTCAATACTCGCATTGAATGGCAAACGCAGATTGACTTCATTTCTTTCCCCTGCTTCAAGGTAAATAGAATCTGGAATTTTGTCATTCCAGCTGTATATCAAAAATATGATTATACACATAGCAAAAGTAAAAAATATCATCCATCTGCGTCTTTGTTTCTTTTTTATCGCCATTGTCCCACCATCCTTCTTTTAAAATCATTGCAAGGATAGTATGTGAACAATCCGAAAATGTACACTTATTTTTTTTATTTTATTTTGTTATTTTTGTCCGATTTGCCAGATCTTTCATCTCAATGGCAGAATCTAGTGTTTTTTGCGTAATTTCTGTACCACCAAGCAATCGTGCTAATTCTTGTACGATTTTGGTGTCGTCCAATTCATTAATTGTTGTCATTGTGACTTGATTGATGGCATCCTTCTGAATTAAGAAATGATGATCTGCCATCGCAACAATTTGAGCAAGATGACTAATACAAATCACTTGATGATTTTTGCTGATTAATGACAATTTTTCTGATACCTTTTGTGCAGTACGTCCACTGATTCCAGTATCAATTTCATCAAAAATCAAAGTAATACTTTCATCGCTTTTTGCAAGAACTGTTTTAATCGCAAGCATAATTCGAGATAATTCACCCCCAGAAGCGATCTCTTTTAATGGGCGAATCTGTTCTCCTGGATTTGTCGATATTAAAAATTCTGCCTCATCCATTCCATTCACAGAGAAATGGTCCACTGGGCGAATGGCAATCTCAAATTGAACATCAAGAAAATTCAAATCTAATAACGACTGGCGCATAAGATCTGCCAATTCCTTTGCCGCTTTTTTTCGGATTTGTGTCATCTTTTGACCAATCTGTTTTAATTGTTGTTCTGCTTCTATAAATTTATTTGTAATTTCTACCTTTTTCTCTTCAAAATGCATATACCGTTCATATTCTTCCCTTTTTTTATCAACATATGCCAAAATATCTTCAATTGTCTTTCCATATTTTTGTTTTAACGAATGAATGACATCCAATCTTGACTGAATCTCATACAACCGTTGTTCGTCTACATCTATATGATCCAGTGCAGAGACAACTTCTCTTGTTACATCATCCATCAATGCTTCCAAATCAAACAATAAATTAGAAATTGGCTGCAAGTCATGATCATATTCGCAAATCTGCTGTATTACTTTTACACTCTGGCTTACTGCATTGCCCGCACTGCTTTCCTGTTCATATCCAATCAAACCATTAATTTGTTCCAATCCCTGCATAATTTGCTGTGCATGAACAAGACGCTTGTACTCATCGCTTAACTGTTCTTCTTCTCCACAAACTAAATTTGCCTGATCAATTTCCTGAATTTCAAATTCTAAAAATGATAATTCTCGTCTTCTTTGTTCTTCATCTATTTGATACTGTTCTAATTCTTTTTTCCATTTTATATAATCTTGATATGCCTGCTGATTTTTTATTTTCCACTGCTGTAGTGGAACTTTTGCAAATGTATCAAGTATCTCCAGATGTTTTGCACGGTAGAGAAGCGACTGATGTTCATGCTGTCCATGAATATCTATCAGTAAACTTGCGATTTGTTTGATTTTCGATGCGGGTACAGTTTCCCCATTTAATCTGAATATACTTCTGTTTTCTGTTAATTTCCTTGCAATAATGAGCTGCTCATCTTCTAGAACAATTTCAAGCTCTTCCAACTTTTTCTTTATAGCATCTTCCTCGATGGAAAAAACAAGCTCAATATATGCATAATCTGCATTATGACGAATCATTCCTTTTGGTACTTTTCCCCCTAATGCAAGATTAATCGAACCGATAATAATTGATTTTCCTGCGCCTGTCTCTCCGCTTAAAATATTCAGTCCCTTTTTAAAATTCACCTCTGCATATTCAATTAAAGCAAGGTTTTTCACAGTCAAACTTTCCAGCATACTAATCCTCCTAGCTTATGTTTAACTTATCCAGTTTTTAACAGTTTTATTTATTTCAGTAAATGTTTAATTTTATCCATCAGCAGCATACTGTCGTTAACAGACGGTGTCGCACACATAATCGTATCATCTCCTGCGATACATCCTACAACTTCCCGAAACTGGCAGGCATCCAATGCTGCTGCTGCTGCCATTGCCATCCCTGATACTGTTTTAATAACTAATAGATTTTGTGCAATATCCATCTGAATAAGACAGTCCTGCAATACACGAATATATTTATCATCTTTTGGACTCACTTCTCTTTGAGGAACAATATAGCGCTGTCTTCCTTTTCCAACACTTATTTTTGTCAGTTTCAAGTCTCGAATATCCCTAGAAACAGTCGCCTGAGTAATCTGAAAGCCAGCATCTTTTAACCGAGATGCTAGCTCCTCTTGTGTATCGATCTCGTAATTTTCAATCAGTTCAATAATTTTCTTTTGTCGTTCTAATTTCATCATTACCTCCTCATGCCGCATCTTCTGCCAGTTTTCTTTTTCTAATATTACTGACTTGCCATTTTTTTACGTAATGTTTCTAAAAAACTTACTTTACTAATCCGAATTAATTTTGCCTTTTTCTCAGAACAAGTAATTCGAATCGTATCACCATTTTTAATCCAACAAGACGTATCTGCATCATAGCTTACTACAGCCATTGACCGTCTTTTATTTTCTCCCCGATAAATTAATTCAATAACAGAGTCATCTGGCAGCACAATACTTCGGGAATTTAAACTATGCGTACAAATTGGAGTTAGTACAAACATACTTCCATTTGGAGCTAGAATCGGTCCGCCAGCAGAAAGACTATACGCGGTTGAACCAGTTGGGGTCGCAATAATCATACCATCAGCCTTGTAATGGCTCAAATATTCGCCATTGACATAGAGATCAAATTGAATAATTCCAAGTGGTCCGCCTCGTCCAAGCACAATATCATTTAATGCAACATCATGATGAATAATTGCTCCATCTCGTTCTAATTCCCCTCGAATCATCATTCGATCTTCTACATAATATTCATTATCAATCAGCTTCTCTAAAAGAGGTTCTATTGATTGTCTTCCTACTTCTGCAAGATAACCTAGTGTGCCTAAATTAATTCCGACCATCGGTATCTGCAGATTTAATAAATCTCTTGATGCCTGTATAATTGTTCCGTCTCCGCCCAGTACAAGAATACACTCCGTATCTTTTGGTACTTTTCTCAAATCAGTATAGCGATAATGTTCTGACAAATCTCCGTCACTTTGATAAATCTGACAATATTTTCCTCTCTTTTTTAAATACTGTATAATCGATTGTGCTGTCTCCAATGTCTGATCTTTTTCTGTATTACTTATAATAAAAAATTTATCCATCATCTAATTCCTATAATAATTCGTGAGATTGTTCTACTAATGCTTTTATATCTGGATCTGGAGCATTTTTCTCTTCTTCAGTTGGATTATTTTGCAGATGAAGCAAATATTCAATATTCCCTTCTGGTCCTTTGATCGGAGAAAATTCTAAATTACATATTCCAAATCCAATTTCTTTGGCATAGGCAATCACTTTTTCAATCACTTCCTGATGCGTCGACTTTTCTCTTACAACTCCTTTTTTCCCGACCTTTTCTCTTCCTGCTTCAAACTGTGGTTTGATCAGACATACAACCTGTCCTCGTTCTGCCATTAGTTCCTTTACTGGGATTAACACTTTCGTCAACGAAATAAATGAAACATCAATTGAGACAAAATCAATCGGCTCTCCAATCTGATCAGGCGTCACATAACGAATATTTGTACGCTCCATACAGATAACACGTTCATCTTGACGAAGCTTCCATGCAAGCTGTCCATGTCCTACATCAACTGCAAATACTTTTACTGCACCGTTTTGCAGCATACAGTCCGTAAATCCTCCAGTAGAAGCACCTACATCCATACATATTTTGCCTTCTAACGAGAGATTAAAATTTGTCATTGACTTTTCTAATTTCAATCCTCCTCTGCTTACATATTTGAGCGTGTTTCCTTTTACTTCAATCGGAGAATACGGATCAAACATTGATCCTGCCTTATCTTCCTTTTGCCCTTTCACATAGACTTGCCCTGCCATAATAATTGCTTTTGCTTTTTCTCTCGACGGCGCAAGTCCTAAATTGACAAGTAATACGTCCAAACGTTCTTTCATAAACAACCCATGCCTTTCTATCAGATAACCGGACTCTGACAGTCAGAATCCGGCATCTTTGTTACAAAATATTCTTTATTTTAGAAATAATTCCTTCTGTATCAATACCGAGTGTTCTTTTTAACTCAGAAATCGTTCCATGTTCTACAAATTGGTCTGAAATTCCAATCATTAACGTCTGCATCGGATAATTTTTTGTACTAATATAAGAAGAAATTTTTTCTCCAAATCCTCCGCTTAATACATTTTCTTCCATCGTAACTACAAGCCGATGCGAACCATTTAACTGATCCACACATTCTTTGTCCCAAGGCTGAATAAACCGCATATTGATTAGCGTTGCATGATATCCTTCCTTCTCCAGCCAGTCTGCCACTTCTGCTGCTGTCTGAACCATCGTTCCCACTGCCAGCAATGCAATCTCGCTGCCTTTGCGCAGCACCTCTCCCTTTCCAAGTTTAATTGGTGTGCGGTACTCTTTTAATCCTGTATATGCCACTCCTCTTGGATAACGAATAGAAATTGGATGATCATACGCTGCTGCAAAATCAATGGCGTCCATAAATTCATATTTATTTTTTGGAGCAAACACCGTCATTCCTGGAATCGAACTCATATAAGACAGATCTAAAATTCCTTGATGCGTCTCTCCGTCATTGCCGACTAATCCTGCACGGTCAATGGCAAAAATAACTGGCAAATCGTTAATACAAACATCATGAACGATCTGATCATAGGCACGCTGCAAAAAAGAAGAATAAATCGCTACCACAGGCTTTAATCCAGATACGGCAAGTCCTGCCGCAAATGTCACAGCATGTTCCTCTGCAATTCCAACATCAAAAAATCGCTCTGGATATTCCTTTGCGAACCGTTTCATTCCTGTTCCATCTGGCATCGCAGCAGTAATTCCTACAATTCGCTCATCTTTTTGTGCAATATTACAAAGCATCTTCGCAAACACATCGGTGTAATCAGCCTCCATCTTCTTCTTTTTAAGCATACCAGTTGCAATGTCAAATGGTCCAATTCCATGAAATTTTGCTGGATTTTTTACTGCTGGCTCATATCCCTTTCCTTTCTGAGTCCGTACATGTACAATTACTGCTCGTTTTAACCGCTTTGCATCGGAAAATACACGAATCAACTGATTAATATCATGTCCGTCAATCGGTCCAAGATATGTCACTCCCATATTTTCAAACAACATTCCTGGTATAACAAGCTGTTTGATTGTCGATTTTGTTCTGCTGATCTTTTGTACAATGCGATCTCCCACAACAGGAATCTTAGATAACGTATTAGACACGTCTTCTTTCAAATTATTATAGGCAACATCTGTACGAATCGACTCCAAATAAGCAGACATTCCTCCTACATTTTTCGATATAGACATATCATTATCATTTAATACAATAATAAAATTGGATTCTAACTGGGCAGCATTATTGAGTGCTTCATATGCCATTCCTCCAGTAAGTGACCCGTCTCCAATCACCGATATAACATGATGATCTTCTCCTTTTATGTCTCTTGCATATGCCATTCCAAGGCCAACGGAAATGGATGTCGTACTATGTCCTGTATTAAATGCATCACATGAGCTTTCTTTTCTTTTTGGAAATCCACTCATTCCTCCAAACTGACGAAGCGTGTCAAACCCATCTCTTCTCCCTGTTAAGATTTTATGCGTGTATGATTGATGTCCAACATCCCATATAATTTTATCTTTTGGAAACTGAAAAGCAAGATGAAGTGCCAATGTCAATTCAACCGTTCCAAGATTAGAAGCAAGATGCCCTCCTGTTATACTGACTTTCTCAATTAAAAAATCTCTTAATTCCTGTGCCAGCTCATCGAGCTGCGCTTTTGTCAAATTCAGCTTCTGTAAATCGCCAGGCTTATTTATTTGTTCCATTATCATGACTTACAGCCCCTTTATCGTTGTCTTGCAATCAACATTTGAATTAACTGTTCTAAAAATATGTTTTGTCCTGGAAGCTGTTTTAATTGTTCAATCGCCTGCTTTGAAATATCATCTACATCTTGTTTGGACTGTTCTAATCCATTTAATGTTACATAAGTAGTTTTATTATTTTTTTCATCACTCAATACTGGTTTGCCAAGCATCTCTGTTGTACTCGTCAAGTCCAAAATATCGTCCTGAATCTGAAATGCCATTCCAACTTTAGAAGCAATCTGTTCGACTGATGCCACAGCTTCTTCCGATGCACCTGCCAACACTGCTCCAATCATCATTGACGCTTCTAATAAAGCACCCGTCTTCAGACGATAAATAAAGTCTAACTGTTCTTGATTCATTGGATGATTTGTCAATTCCACATCTACTGTCTGACCGCCAATCATACCATAAATACCTGTCTTTTGCGCTAAGATCTGAATCGCACGTCCGACCGCGACTGGATCAGCATTCATCGTAAATGCATGTGCCGCTGTCTCAAATGCATAGATCATTAACGCATCCCCTGCCAGCACAGCCATATCATATCCATATTTTTTCCATGTCGTAAGTTTTCCTCTTCTAAATTCATCATTATCCATACATGGCAGATCATCATGAACTAAGGAAGAACTATGGATCATTTCAATCGCAGCCATAAATGGCTCAATCACATTTCCCTCGCCGCCAAATAATGTATATACTTCTTTCATTATCATTGGTCGAAGACGCTTTCCTCCTGCTCGAACACTATAGTTAGAAGCTTCAAAAATCGTCTTTTGCATTCCTTCTTCTTTTGGCAAATATTGATCAAGAATTGCTTCAATTTCTGCTATTTTTTTTGTTATTTGATCATTCACCCATCTCACCACTTTCACTCAGTATTTTGATTTTTTTCTCTACTCGATCTAACTGAGAAGAGCATTTTTTGACAAGTTTAATTCCTGCTTCAAAACTTGCCAACGCCTCTTCCAAACTTTGATTTCCTTGTTCCATCTCACGAACAATTTTATCCAATTGTTCGAGATTTTCGTCTATTGTCATCGCAAATTTGCTCCTTTTTCAACACTTTTGCATGAATATTTCCATCTTTTAATCGCAGAGAAAGTTCCATTCCCTCTTTTACTTTTTCAATGGATCCGATAGAATTGCCCTCGTTATCCGAAACATAGGCATATCCACCTGTCAGTTTATTTAAAGGAGAAGATCCTTGTAATCGCCCCGCTAACAATTCCAACGTATGTCTGCTTATTTTTCGTTTTTCCTCCATATTATGCTTCAGCCGCATTTGCAAATCGGATAATATTTGTCTTTTTTGCAATATCTGATTATTTGGATGGGACAGACGAAGTGCAAGCAACTGACGCTCTAATCGGTGTCTATTTGTCTGTAATTGTTGATCAATTACCGTTCTCATTCGCTGTGTCCATTCTTCCAACCCAGCATCAAATAAACGATAATCAAATACTGCTAATTCTGCTGCTGCAGATGGGGTCGGTGCACGCAAATCTGCAACAAAATCTGCAATTGTGAAATCAACTTCATGTCCAACGGCAGAAATTACTGGCGTCTCACAATCAAAAATTGCTCTTGCCACAATTTCTTCATTAAACGCCCACAAATCTTCCATCGAACCACCACCTCTTCCGACAATGATACAGTCCAGATTCATCTGATCAAGCACTTCAATTCCATGGGCAATGCTTTGTGCAGCTCCAGTTCCCTGCACAAGTGCTGGCTGAAGATAAAGCTGCACATAAGGGTTTCTTCTTGCTGCAATCTGCATAATGTCATGAATTGCGGCTCCTGTCTGTGCTGTCACAATTCCAATCGTTCTTGCGTAATGCGGAATTGGCTGCTTGTACTGCACTGAAAACATTCCCATCTCTTCCAAATGCTGCTTTAATTCTTGAAATCTTTGATATAAGTCTCCCTCTCCGTCCTGCTGAATTTCATTCACATAGAGCTGATAGCGTCCATCTCTTTCATAGACATTCACCATACCGCTGCAGATAACTTGCTGACCTTCTTGTAAACGAAATGCCAATCTACCTCGATTTCTAGAAAACATAACACATGCCAGCGTGCCTTTTTCATCTTTTAAGGTGAAATAGATATGCCCGCTGGTATGATATTTACAATTTGATACTTCTCCTTTAATTTTGATCTTGTTCAAGGCAAAATCTTGTGTAAACATGTTTTTTATATAGGCATTTACTTGCCCAACTGTATATACACTTGCCATATTATTTGATTAATTTTGCTAAAATTCCATTAACAAACTGTGGAGAATTATCTCCTCCAAATTTCTTTGCAATTTCAACTGCTTCATTTACCGCTACTTTATCAGGAACCTGGTCATCATAGCGCATTTCATACAATGCCAGACGAATAATCGTTAAGTCTACCTTACTCATACGATTTAACTTCCATCCTTCTGATACTGCCGCGATCTGCTCATCAAGTTCTGGAATTTTATCAAAAATATCCTTTGCCCTTGCCGCCATAGCAACTCTCTGTTCTTCTGTCAGTTCATCCTCTTCCTGAAGAAAATTATCCACTTGTTCTTCTAATTCTTCTGATGGATAAAACTCCTTATGAAAAAGCATTTTAAATGTGTATTCTCTTAACTGTCTACGAAACATCTTGTCCTCCTGCGCCGTATTTTACAGCGTTCCTTTCTTTGCTACTTCTTGTTTACTGATTCATATTAACACCAGCAATTGTAATATTTACATCCAGAACTTCCAGTCCTGTCATGTTTTCGATCGCAGTCTTTACGCGATCTTGTACTTTTGCACATACAGCAGGAATACTGTAACCATATTCCAAGTTCAGAGAAAGCTTAACAGAAACTGTAGAATCAATTACCTCTACGGATACTCCTTTGGATAAATTCTTCATTCCCATTCGCTCTATAATCTCTCTCGTCACATTACCAGCCATGGCGGCAACCCCTTTTACTTCGGTTGCCGCCAGACCTGCGATAATCGCAACGACTTCATCTGCGATGCGTACCTCTCCGATTTTTTCTTGTTTTTCAACTGTATATATTCTTTCTGATTCTTTCGCCACAACCGTACCTCCTAAGTTGATTAATCTCTTTCATACGTTCATTATAACAAATCTGTGCATAAATGCAAATTATATTTTCTTATTTTTGCTGATTTGTTTGCATAAGCGTAATTACAATATGATCTATACCAATATTTGTCTTTCTTTTTACAATATCTTCTACCTGTGCACGCTCTGCATCAGTAAGACTATCCTGACATATTACAACATCTGCTTCTCCATCTGCAATACTCACAACTGACTCTGCAAATCCTTTCGTTTTTAAAAGTGACTCTGCAGCATTCTCTTTTTCCGCAACATCTGTCAATTTTACCATATTATCAACTGCTGCCTGTTTTTCCTGACTCGATGCCACCTCACTGTTAATTACATCTAGTAATGCATCTTTATTCATTCCTCTCACTTGTTCACGATTTAATTTTATTTGTGCCATAAAATCTGCAACAGTCAAACCACTTGCTAAAACTGCTTCCCCTGGATTTTTCATGACATCTGCCATATCTTGATCAAGGCTTTGAATATCCTTTTCATTTTGTGCTACAGCATCGGTATTTTCAATCGATGTATCTGCGGATGACATGTCAAATGGGGATGTTTGTGCTGATGACTGAGAATTTGGAATTGATGTCGTGTCCGCTGCGGCAGAGGCAGTGCTTTCTAATGCCGCAGAGGATGCACTGGCTGCCTGAGAAGAAACATTCGATAACTGTTGTGTTGATTCTGCTGCCGTTGATGGCTTATCTTGGATCAGATTTTGATCCGCTGCCGTTAAATTCCCTGCAATATATGTATCTCCGCTTTTTACTGCTTCATTCGCAGGATATAATTCTCCTGCCCCATCCTTGCCCGCATAGGTAAGATAACCTGCCACCGCAATCATAACTGCCAATGCCGACACTACAATTTGATTTCTTCGGAATGCTTTTTTCATAAATCATCCTACTCCTTTACTTTGCTAAGTCTTTCTTTTTAATACTTTTATTTTATGAGGAGAAATATCAAATAATGCTTGTACTGCCTCATTTATTTCTGTAACAATGGATGGCGAGTCCGCTCCATCTGCCAGAATAACAACGCCTTCCACGATTGGATTGATTTCTTTAATAATATAAGGCTCCTGATTAGATGAATTTCCAACTAACACGGTATCTTCTTTTCGCTGCATTTCTTTACTGATTCTCGTTCCTCCTTCTTTATCCTGCTCTGTCAATGCCTGCTCGGACTGTTCTACATTTTTATCAATTACTTTTTCTTCCGAAGACTGAAGCGTAATCATCACCTCCACCGCTCCAACACCATCCATCTGTTCCAATATCCGCTTTAATTTTTGTTCTAACTGCAATGCATAATCTGCTTTTTGATTTGCAAAAAGCTCCGTCTGCTTCGACACATTCGTATTATTTGACACTTTTTTTGCAGGAATAGCCGATACTACTAACAGGATTCCCGCCAACACAAGAAGAATCCATTTTTCTCCTCCCATATTTTTTAATGTCATCCATAACGATTTTACTTTTCCTTCTTCTAACTTTTTTTGTGGCTTTTTTCCTCGTTCTTCCATATCGAATCCCTGCCTTACTTCTTATTCTTTACTTCCAGTTTATATATACTGAATTTATTTTATATTGTTTTTCAATCTCCTCCTTCCACTGTTTCAGTTTTTCGTCTTTCGTATAAATTTTTCTTCCTTTTGTAATAACAACTGGTGTGATAATTTGATTTTCGTCCATCTGATCATTGAGATCAATCTGCATCTGTACTATATTTGTCATGGAATCTTTTTCTTCCAATTCAAAATGAATATCGACAATATGCCATCCATTTTTATTTGCAGATAATTCCAATTCTTCCTTTATCTGCTTTTCATAGACATCCCAAATCGCCTGTTCTCTCTGCTTTTCTATTCCTTCCATATTTGGAATCTCACTCGCCGTTGCTTTTTGATAATAATTCAGATACTCGTTTAACAGTGACTCATCATTGGATAATTGTATTAACGGACGTGCAATCATAATGACTAAAATAAGTCCAAGAAACAGACGAATATATTTTTTATACTGTTCAGAAGGAATCATATTTATTACTATACTAACCAAAATAAGACATACTGCAATCGTCTGAATCCATGATGATACTGCTTCCACCTAATATCCCTCCTCTGCCATCATCCCAAACACAATATATTTCTATATCCATCATTTATGAGCTAAGATACACGACATTTGTTGCCTGACATACAATTACAATCATAAGAAAAAGTAAAAAACTTGCCAAAAACACGATCCGAATCAATAATTTTCCACCTTCTGCAACTGCCATAATACAATTACTCATTCGCTCATCAGCAATCGGCTGAATGATTGCTGCTGCCATATAATAAAACAGCGTAATAACTGCTAACTTCAGCAATGGAATAACTGCCAATAAAACTAGCACAACCAATGCAGCCATCCCAATTCCATTTTTAACAAGGACACCTCCTCCGACAACAATCTGCGAAACTTTTGATGCGCTGTCTCCAATGCCAGGAATCATTTTTACTGCCTTTTGTATGGTATTTGCCTTTACTGCATCTGCAAATGGAAGAATCATTCCTTGTATGAGCTGTATTCCTAATACAACCCCAAGCACTGCTTTCATTCCCCATTCTGCGACAATTTTCAGCAGCTCTGCTGTCTTAGACAGTAAATCTTCACCAGAAATTTGATTGACAAATAATATTGTGACATACATTCCAACCATCGGAATAAAAATTGTCTTTAATAGCTCTTCCATTACAGAAATAACCCCAAATGCTGTCTCATAAAACACCGATGCCGTTATGCTTCCTCCTACAAATGCTACAGCTAAAAAAAATGTTGGCAAAAATACTTTCATAAATCCAAGTACGGACTCAAGCAATGCAGCTGCAATAGAAATTGTTGCTGTAAATGCAGCTGCAAGCATTCCAATCATAAGAAGATAAGTAATAAAAAATCCTGTTTCTGAAATTTGGCTGTTTTGGAATACCGAAGAAAACTGAGTAAAAATTGCTCCAATTACGGCAATTATTATTATTTTTATAATCATGTTTTTATTTGCCGCAATTTCTGTAAATAAAAATTGTTTTATCCAATCTATTCCTATAGAAATATGATTTGTCTCTTCTCCACTCATTAATTTTGTAACCATCTGAGAAAATGTAATCGGCATATCTGGCAGTTCTTGTTCTAAAAAATTTTGAATTTCTGAAAAATCATATCCAGCAAACGAAGAAACTGTATCCAGCGATGCCGTGACCGTAAAAATCCACATGCAAATTCCAATAATCATCTGCATCTCTCCTAATGAATCAGCTGTGTTACTGTATCCAATACTGCCATTAAAATAGGAATGCTTAATACAAGAATGGATAACTTTGCAAACAACTCAATTTGACTTCCAATGGCACTCTGTCCACAATCTCTGCATACATCTGCACCAAACTCTGCAATATATGTAATTCCAACAATCTTAATCAATGTTCCTACATAAGAAGCATTCAAATTTACATACGACTGAATCTTATGTATCATTTCTACCATTACACCAATCTGACTAAGCGCGAATGCAAAAATAACAATTCCTGCTGCAAGTGCCAAATATCCACTGTACTCAGGTTTCATTTGTTTTAACTGAAGAGCCAAAACTGCCGCACCAATTCCAATAATAGCTACTGCAATCATCGTATCCTCCTGCTATAAACTACTACTATCCCAGTATTCTCTTTCTTACAGAGAGAACATTTTTCTCATTGTTTCAAATAAATCATAAATCAATGGTACAATCCAAAACAATACAAGAATCAATCCCGCCAGGCTTGTCAGAAAGGCATGTTCTTCTCTTCCGCTCTGCTTTAATACTTGACTGACAACCGACACTAAAATTCCGACTGCCGCAATTTTAAAAATCAGACTTACATCCATGTGCGTTCTCCCTTTCTTCTATAACAGCATAATTGTTATAAACACTCCTGCTAACACTCCAATCAATCGGCTTATTCGACATTTTTCTGGCATTGTTTGCTGCAATTGCTGTTTTCTCTGATCTATTTGATGAATAAAAAGCTGAATTGTATTAAGCTGCATTTCCTTATCCAAATATCCAAGGTTTTCTCCTAATGTAATAAAAATAGTTCGATCCTCCTCTAAAAGCGCAGACTCCCTCCAATAAGTGTCTACCATATTTCTCCATATTGTATGGAATGGCTGTCCACTTCCCTCTTCCAATGCTTGAGCTAAATCCATACAAAAGGATTGACTTCTTCCGCTGCAATGCCGCCCCATCGACAAAAAACTTTCCGCAAAATTTCCTTCCTGATATTTAATTTCTCCATAAAGCATACGCATCAGATATGCGATCTGATCAAGTGCTTCTACTCTTTTCTTATAATTTGCAGCCCACCAAAATCCTAGCAATGATGTTCCTATTATAATAAACATCGAACCAATCAGCTGCAGTCCCATAACTTCCTCCCAGCACTGTTTTTCTTCATTTTATCATATTATTTTTCTTTTTCGTGATAAAGTGGATTTCCCATCGAATCAAAAATTGCTGCAATATGTCCAACTTGTCCATGAGCATCCAATAATATATACCGTTCAAACATTTTTTCTTCAATCATTCTGCGCAGCACTGGCTTTTGCTTAATATCTTCCATCGAACTTCCATGAATCGTTGCAATCATTTTACAGCCACAGTTGGACGCATATTCAATCGCTTCCAACTCTTCTCGGCTTCCTACTTCATCAATTGCAATGACTTGCGGTGACATGGTACGAATCAACATCATCATTCCTTGCGCCTTTGGACAGCAATCCAACACATCAGTACGAATTCCAAGTTCATTTTGAGGCTCTCCCATATAACATGCACCGATTTCTGAACGCTCATCAACAACTCCTACTGTAATTCCTGTCCTTTGATCCGTTCCATTTGAAATTTGACGAACTAAATCTCTGAGCAATGTCGTCTTTCCGCAGCGTGGCGGAGACACAATCAATGTCTGCATCACTTCTCCATTTTGCATAATATAAGGAAGAATTCGGTTCGCACATCCTTTAATTTCATGTGCTAAGCGAATATTCAAAAAGGAAATATATTTCATGCTGCGTATCATATCGCCATCTGTCACTGTTTTTCCTGCCATGCCAACCCGATGTCCTCCCTGAATCGTGATAAAACCTTGACGAATCTCATCTTCGTACGCATACAGCGAATAATTTCCTATTAACTCTACCGTTTCTGTTAAATCCCTCCTTGAAACACAATACGCATCTTTCTTCGAATGACTGACTTTTCCGTTATTTGCCACATAATATTCTTGATTTTTATAGCAAATAAAAAGAGGGGCATGTATTCTCAGACGGATTTCTTGAACTTGCTCAAAGTCAATTCCGGTCTTTGATAATGCCTCTCGAATATTATGTGAAAAAATTTTTAATAATTGTTCCCTCTTATTCATAGGCATCCTCCTTTACCACAATATATTGTTCTGTGATAAAAAATATACCTATGACTGCCTGTTAATTTATTTCTGTTTCTTTCTCTTATTTATATTTTTCTATAATTTCTGCCGCCTGCATAACAAGCTCTACGCATGGACGTTTTTTATAATACTCAGTTGTGCGTGCTTCAGGAGTTGGATTTGTATCTGCCTGTTTCTGTGTTCCTTTTTCTAACAGTTCTCTGCATATAATACTTCCATTTTCTTCTTTGAATGCAGCAGCCAATTGCTGAATTCGTTTATAATGCTCGGCTTTTTCTTCTTTTGCTTTTGGATCACTATATCCATCCATCAGTCCTGCCACAATAAACATTCCTGTTACACTGCCGCATACTTCTCTTAATCGACCCATTCCTCCGCCAAAAGATGAAGCGATTTTCATTGCAGTTTCTTTATCTATTCCAAGTTCTTCTGCAAATGCACCAACTACAGCCTGAGCACAATTATACCCTTCTTTAAACAGACCTCTTGCTTTTTCTGCATGTGTCATTTTCCCACTTCCTTTCTCTTTTTGTACCGTTATTGCGAAATTTTAAAATCTCAAAATAAAAAATATATGATTTTTAATCTGTAAGTTTCGCAATTACCTATTAATTTTATTTTTTAAAGAAATCAATCACTGCTGTTACAATTCCAAATGCACAGTATACTTTAAACAAACCTCCCGCCAGACGTACAATCCATCCAACAAACGGAAGAATGGAAAATACGCCTGCAACAAAACTTGCCGCATATGCTGCCACTAAATAAATTGCACAAACTACAGCTAATGTTACAATATTTCCTTTTTTTACTCCTTTTCCAACTGGAAATAATTCGTTCATTTAAGTACAAGGCAAGATATGTCAATATCCTGCCATTCTCCTTTCTGTATAAGCAAGATTTTTTCTAGTTACTAATAAGTATAAAGCTCCTTGCTTTCTCCATAGGAAAAGCAATCATAGCTTTCCCTTTTTATTAATATCTTATTTATGATACGGTTCATGATTCATAATTCGATATCCTCGATAAATCTGCTCTAATAAAATAACTCGCATCATTTGATGAGGAAATGTCATCTTAGAAAAGCTCAGCCATTCATTCGCACGACTTAATACTGACTTAGAAAGTCCAAGAGAACCTCCAATTATAAATACAATATGGGAAGTTCCTCTTACTCCAAGCTGTCGGATTTTTTCAGACAACCGCACGGAATCTAACATTGCTCCTTCAATTGCTAATGCAATAACATAGGCATCAGACGGAATTTTAGCAAGCAATTTTGCCCCTTCTTTCTCCTTTATCTGAGCTTCAAGCGTCTCACTTGCTCCATCGGGTGTCTTTTCATCTGCAATTTCTACAATATCAAGTCTGCAATAACGTGATAAACGCTTTGTATATTCTTGAATTGCCTTTGTCCAATACGCTTCTTTTATCTTTCCAACTGCCAAAATTGTAATTTTCATCGAATATTCCTCTATTCCAACTGAATAATCAGCTCTTTTACAGACTTAATTTCGTATATTACTGGCGAATCTGACCATTTCCATAAATGATATATTTTGTCGATGTCAATGCCTTTAATCCCATCGGACCTCTTGCGTGTAATTTCTGTGTGCTGATTCCAATTTCTGCCCCAAATCCAAATTCAAATCCATCTGTAAAACGAGTAGATGCATTGACATAAACTGCAGCAGCATCAATTTCATTTAAAAACTTTTGCGCGCGGTCATAATTTTTTGTAATAATTGCCTCAGAATGCTTTGTATTATATTTATTAATATGAGCAATTGCTTCATCAATAGAAAATACCGTCTTGATCGAAATAATTTTATCAAGATATTCGGTTCCCCAATCTTCTTCTGTTGCGGAAATAATCGAAGTAGATGCGGCACAAGCTGCTTCGTCTCCTCTCATTTCTACTGCTTTGGCACCAAGACGCTCTGCAAGACGCTTAATAAATGTATTTGCAACTGCTTTATGCACAACAAGTGATTCACACGCATTGCATACGCCAGTTCTCTGTGTCTTTGCATTATCAACAATATTCAACGCCATATCAAGGTCAGCGAACTCATCAATATAAATATGACAGTTTCCTGTTCCTGTCTCGATAACTGGAATTGTACTATTTTCAACAACTGTACGGATTAATCCTGCACCGCCTCGTGGAATTAATACATCGATATATCCATTCATCTTCATCATCATACGTGCTGTTTCTCTGCTTGTATCTGTAATAAGCTGAATGCTGTTTCGATCTAATCCTACTGATTCCAATGCCTGTTGAATGACTTGTACAATTGCTGTATTAGAATGAATTGCGTCACTTCCGCCTCGAAGAATGACTGCATTTCCTGTCTTAAAACAAAGACCAAATGCATCAGCAGTAACATTTGGACGAGATTCATAGATAATACCAATAACTCCAATTGGCACTCGTTTTTGACCAATCATCAATCCATTTGGACGGCGTTTCATTGAAATTACCTCTCCAATTGGATCTTCGAGTCCAACAATTTGATACAATCCTTCTGCCATCGCTTCAATTCTCTGCTTTGTAAGGCGAAGACGGTCTACTAATGATTCTTTCATCTGATTTGCAACAGCAGCTTCAATATCTTTTTCATTTGCCTCTAAAATCAAATCGGCTTGTGCAATTAACGCATCGGCTGCTACAGTCAATCCTTCATTTTTTTCAGTAACGCCAAGTACATTTAATGTCACTGCCGCCTGTTTTGCTTTTTCTCCAATCTCAATTAAATTCATAAATTCCCTCCTCAGTCACAATATTATTTATTTTCTTGTCCCACGGTTCAATTGGAATCTCATCTGTCATTTGGCATTCATAAGCAAGCCCAACATATAAATTGTTTGGATGAGACGAAATATAACGGTCATAAAATCCTCTGCCATACCCAATTCGATATCCATTTCTGTCAAATACTGCTCCAGGAACAAGTACAACACCTGGCTGGTCTATTTTTTTGCAATGCTGCTTTGGCTCTAATATTCCTTTCATGCCAGATTCCAAATCGTCCATCGTCTCAATTTGATAAAATTCCATATTAGTCTGATTCACCCTTGGGACAGCAACGACTTTTCCGGCTTTCCACATTTGCTGTATCAAAATCTTTGTATCAGCTTCTGCCCGATAAGAGACATACGTATAAATATAGTCTGACTTTTTATACCAGTCAGATTCTGCAATTCGTCTTCGCATCTGTTCGTCTTTTTCCAGACGATTATTCAATGCTTTTCTCTGGGCAAGATAGTCTTTTCTCATTTGCTTCTTATTTGTCGTCTGTTGTACCTGTTTAGTTTCCACTTGCTTTTCTCTCTGCCATACGTTCTTCATGGCGTTTCTTTACATCAGTAATAGTTCCATCTTTTTCTTGAATCTGAATTGATTCCAGTGATCCCCTTAAATTTTTGCGGATCGCTGCAATATATGCATGACGCAGCTTTGACTGCTCCAATGCTTCTTCTGGAGTTAATGTTCCTTCTTTTTGCTTTTTGTATAATTCATTAATTCTTGTAATATCGTTCTGATCCATATTGCCTCCATTTATATTAGGTATTTCTATTTTTTATCTATCACACTTTCATCTGTGAAAAACTAATCAATATAGTTTAGTAAATCGAAGTTTTTCTTCTGATGAGCAAGAAATAGCGTTCCAACATCTTTTCCACTTACAATATCTAAAATATTTCTCACATTGGAACCATTTGCAATGACCATATCAATGCCTGCATCTACAGCAATACGTGCTGCATCTAATTTTGCAGACATTCCACCTGTTCCAACATCGCTTTTTGACGTACTCTTGCCCATATTTTTGTATTCTTCTGTCAATTCCGACACAATTGGAATTAACGATGCATCTGGATTTCTTGACGGATCGTCAGTGTACATTCCATCAATATCAGAAAGTAAAATTAATAAATCAGCTTTTGTTAATGCTGCTACATAGGCGGAAAGATGATCATTGTCACCAAATTCAATTTCATACGTAGCAACGGTGTCGTTTTCGTTTACAATCGGAATTGCACCCATACTAAGAAGCTCTTCAAATGTATTTCTTGTGTTAAAACGACTTAAGTCATTTTTCATTGTATTTTTTGTCATCAAAATCTGTGCTGCGACTTGACTATACTCTGCAAATAATCGCTGATATGTCATCATAAGACGTGCCTGACCGATTGATGCCAATGCCTGCTTTTCTGCTGTTGTACTTGGACGTTTATTCATATGCATCGCTTTTCTTCCTACTGCAATTGCCCCCGAAGAAACTAAAATGACATCTTTGCCCATTCCTCTTAAGTCACAAAGCACTCTTGTTAATTGTTCCATCTTCTGGTAATTCACTTCTCCTGTCATCTGATGAGTCAAAGAAGAAGAACCGATTTTAATAACAACTCGTTTCTTATGTTTTAACTGTTCTCGTATTTCCATAACTTCCTCCACAGCTGCCGTCTATGCAGCATCACTTAGATCAAATCTAAGTTTCCCCCCTCTATTTTACAACAATTTTCTCTAATAGTAAAGACCACCACGCTCAATTTCTACGGTAAACGCATATCTCTCTTTTCGACAAAAAATCAAGGCGTTTTTTTGTTGAAGTAATACAAAAACATAAGCTTGAATTAAGCTTTAAATATTTACAAATCTTGAGATTAAACAAAAATAACCTCTATATTTTCTCAGGGAACTATCTGTTTACAATTTGTTCATAAAGCTTGCGTTTACCGTA
>JALFSR010000108.1 GCA_022778745.1 Clostridiales bacterium | reverse complement strand
CTCTAACCTCAAATGTAGAGTATCAACCAAAATCTCATTATCTAAAGTTTGCAAAATAACGCTTTTTGCATCATCAATAGCCTTGTTGTATCCTTTTGTGAACCCCATATCGAGTAAATTGTCTGTAAATCCATCACTCTTGATAGCTTTTAACTCTTCCAGCCACTCTGCACATTGTAACATCAATTCAATCTGCTCTCCGTTTGTACCCTGTGCATAACACAAATCGCAATTATCACATTTTTGCTCATTGCAATCTTCATAAATTCCTTTACAAATTCTTTCTATGCATTTTGCTTTTGCCTTTAACATAATCTGCGCTTCATCAATCGTCATTACTGCTCCTTTCTTTCAACTTTTATACAAGGCACATCTTTTATAGCATCATCAGGTTTTATTCTTTTAGGTTTCTTTTTGTCAAAAGCACACCAATGCTTGCAATCTAAAAAGAACAATATTTGCAATCTATACATCTCATTTAATTCTTTCCTTTCTGCCGGCACTCACTTTCTCCTATCTCGGTTTTACCCATCACATCAATTCCTGTTAGTTCAAAGCATTTGTCCGTCATATCACCCTGTTCATAGCAGTATGTGTCCCATATCTTCTGTGATTCAACAAATAGATCATTAATTCTTTTGTATCTCCATCCTTTGTTATAAAGTGCAATAGCAACTGCAGCATAGACGCACGGGACCACATTGTCGCAAAGAAACCTAAATTCTTCTAATCTCTTTGTCCCCATTGCATATGCTACAGCTTGCTCTTTTTTACTTAATCTTTTCTTTCCCATCATTCCACCACCTAATCTTCATCAGCATAGTAATACGGACACTCTTCGCATTCCATATAATCTAAGCAATCGTGATATTCGTCTGCATGCTCGTCTTTGTGGCAATAACGAAATTCTTCTTCATCCATCTACTCCACCGCCTTTATCTTTTTTCCGCAGTAAGGACAATATTTAGTGGTTGCAATGTTTTCTCTTTCTGCCGCATGAGGATTATTGATTGTTTCAGGAAATACTGAATTTATTTTCCATTTACAATATTCATCATTTGTATTTTCATATTCGCAAACATCATTGGATAATTCCTCAACAACCTTGTCAATGTCATAGGCGGTTGGCTGTTCGTCAAGGCAAACTCTAATACTATCTCCAATAACACAATATAGTTCATAGTCTCGTTCCCTTAACCAATCAATACTTTCTATTAACTCGTTATAAGTTTCTTTTCTGCTAATTAAATCACTCATTTTTAACACCTGCCTTTAAGATTTCTACAACTATATCAAATGGAATAACTTCACTTACTAACCCATCATTAAAGGTTCTAGCAATATCCAATTCCTTAACAACCGCTTTGATATACTCATTAACCGCTTCCCTTTTTACATCGTCCACAGTCTGCATATTGCAATCCCAACTATCACAATATCCGTTCATATGATGGACGCACTTGTTGCAATTCCTATCTGTCAGTTTCATATTGATTTATTCTTTCTCCAATCTTTTATAAAGCTCATCCTTAAAATCCGATAATAATAATTCGATATTATTAGTTATCGCTTCAGGCTCTCTTTTAGCACTGGCAATTAATCTTTTCGAAAATTTTTCAAGCTCTTTCACAACAATATCCTGCACCGTCACCAACTCGCATATATCCTTTGAGCAAGTTCCAGATATATGATGTACGCAAATCCTGCAGTAATATTTATCATCAATAGCATTATCCTTTAGCGCAAAATGTTTTTTACAAGCATTATCATATGAATATTTACACATCTTCGAATATTTACAACTGCCCTTTTCCTTGCCGCGTTTACCTGATGCGAACACCTTAAAAAATTCACATTCACCACAACTTGCCATTTTCAATCTCCTTCCTGGTGCGCCATGATATAACATGTATTTTTGAATTATTAAATTTAATTAGCTTGCTTATCCAACGATTTAGAAGGTATAAAAGCTTATTACACATAATCAATAATTTGATAATTGCGCTCATAATATTTACTCTCGTTCTCATCACGGCTCCTTGTAATACTCACAATCCTCTGGTCTGCACTCACGCCTGAATCCGGTTGATAAAATATAGCCGCATCCATACTCTTTTTTATAATTAATTACTCGTGTCACGAACTTATACTTGCACTTGCTACATTTTTCAGCATCAATCTCTCTAATTTCATCATCCGTATAATCTTTCCACCGTTTATGAAGCATATCATCACCGCCTAATCATCCATTAATCTGTCCCATACAGTGCGATATTCCTTTAAGATGCATTTTATGCATAAATCCTCACCTTCAACCTCGTATAGTTCTTCTGCATCAAACTCTTTTTTGCATTTATCACATGTACAGCTAATCACGTTTCTGTAAATACAATTATCGCCCAAACATGGTAAACCACATCCAACACAACCATCTCCAAAAACAACCATTTCTTATTCACCTCGCTTTATTGGAATGGCAACTCTTCCTGCGTTCCCTCAGAGATCCGAACAAACTCATTAGGTGCACTGCCACCAACCACCTCAAAATCGTTAATCATATAGCTTATATACTCCTTGTTCTGATATTCTTCTACGACAGGAAACGCATTATTAATCTTGATTATTGTTTTATCCGCAATCTCTGATTTTCTTGTTTTTGGAAAATTGCAATTAATTAATCCATTAACCCAGTTATTGTTTTTGTCCTTACTTGCAACCGATAAGCAATAACTCTTATAGCTATTTCCTGCTGCGCTTGTTTTATCAAACACCCTTACTTTTACATTTTTCTCATCAGTAACTAACTTTAGTCCCATGTTTTTACTCTCCTATTAATCCCATTTTTTCTAAAAACTCTCGGTTTTTCTCATTTGCCTGCTTTCGTCTTATGCTTTGCTCTGGAAAATGAATAACAACAGCACACTTATTTATCCTGTCGATAACCCTGTCCGAGCACTTAAGTTCTTCAATATCAAGGTTAGATGTAAAAATAGTCAATCTATTATTTACCATTCGCTCATCAATCAGTCTGTAAAGCTCTGTATCGTACCACTCCTTGGAAGGCTGGGCTCCTATGTCATCAAACACCAATAAATCGCATACTCTGTAAATATATGTCTTATCTACGGCACCCTTTTCAGCATCCATTTTCTCTTTAAGCAGATTGAAATAGTCCGGTGCAGTAATAAACCGCATTGAAATGTCATTACCAACCATCGCACTATTAGCTATACAGCACGCAAGAAATGTCTTTCCACTTCCAGAGGTTTTGCTCCAAATATATAGACCCCTGTTATCTTTCGCCCATTCTTTATAGTTTCTGACAAAACTCGCAATATAAGAATGAATCTTGCGCATATAGTCTTCGTTGTCGTATATTTTCCAACGAAACTTTGAAATATCTGCATCACAGAAAAGTTTCGGAATACCTGTTATGCATCCGGTTTCTCTTTCCGATACTTTGCATCTCGGACATCTTCTCGGGTACTCAATTTTACGGTCATCACCATATACCATTTTTGAATAATCATCCGAGTACCAAACAGATATAAATCCAGTGCCGCCACATTCAGGGCACTTATTGGAAATCGAGTCTTCCTGTTTGCTCTTTGAGTCCGGCTCTATATTCACTGTCGATAAGAAGTCCTCTACCCTCTCTCTTAATTCGCTCATACTTATTTCCCTTGCTTTCGTTAAGATAGTTTTCAAAATTGCCCGGTCTAAATAATGTGCTAGGTCTGAGATATTTATTCATATCAGGATTGTCTTTCCAGTCGGATACTTTGCAATCAATGACTTTAACAAAATCATCAAAACTATATCCATCTTCAAAACGTGCATTAATCATTTTTACTGTCGCATCAACACCCTGTTTGAAATTCTTCTCAGCAGTTTTGTTTAAGTAATTTATAACTTCCGAAATATCTTTTTTCCGTTCATGCTTCACATTATTATTTATATTATTATCATTCTTATCATTCTTTACATTTATTGTTTGTGTAACGTAGGGTGCACGCTCGCTGAACGATGGTTGCACGTTAGTTGTAACAGAGGCTGTACCTACATCTTGGAAAACCCCATAATTTACAATGGTTAAGGTTGTACCATAGGGTGTACACTTTTGTGTCAACATGTTGTCACGTTCGAGTAAAGTTAGAAAACGTTTTACCCTTGGTCTGCTCCACTTCCAACGCTCTGATAAACTAACAATGCTTGTATGATATGAGCCTCGGCTTACAGAAGTTAACTCTCCGCCAATAACCATTTTTACATCCTTATGATTTGCTAATAACAATAAGTCGACCCAGGCTTGACCTTCTGAAAAAGGTCCTTTTTTCCATATCCAACAATCCTGTAGTTGTCTATGCAGCTTTATATATCCTTGATTCATTCAACAATCTTCACATCCTTTATACTCTTTGGCATTACGACATAATTAACTCTTCCACCCTTATCAAGCTCATACGAAAACTGTAGTCCGCCCTTCTGCGTAACGCCCAAAAACTTGCCAATATAAACAGCGTTATTTGCGATAAAAATATATGTGTTATTCACAACAAGCTCGTTTTCATCGTCAATCATAACCTTTGTTATTGTTTCTCTTATTACTTTCATTAATTTCTCCTTTCCCATGAATAACGTGTATAATGCGTCTTTTTTCCATAACGAGTGGTTGTCAACTCGACTCTTTTATTAATCTTTGCGCCGTCCCTTATCATTTCACTGATTCGGGTTGCAAGCTTGGTTATTCCCAAATCGCTAAATGCTTCAATGGGGCTAATGCTTCCAAAATCATCAATATATTTACTAATTGCTTCTATCTGCGTCATTTAACACCTCGATTTCTACTCTTACAAAAACCTCGTCCGTATACATAAATTTATTTTTGCCGTACAAAAGATAACTAGGATTATCATCCTTAAGTGTTCCAGACTTGACTAATGCATCATTTATTAGTTTTCTTGCCGCCGCGACAACATTATCATAATCTCGCCTATTACCCTTAGATTTCTCGCCATAAACAATATTTAACTGACATAATCCGTTTGGTTTCCAACCTCTTAAATCTCGCCTTATACAGCTGATAATTATTGTCTCCATTTCCTTTTTAAGGCGGTTATAGGCTATTGGATGTCGTTCTGCTTCTCTAAGAAGATCATTAAGCCCCGGCAAACAATTACTTTTATAATGAGCTCCATTTACTGTAAATATATTCATATATAGCTCCTTCCATATCGTTTTATGAAATCCTGTCTGCTATGCGTCTTCTCATAGGCTAATTGCCCACATATTCTACTTAGTTTGCTAGCAGCAGTACTGCTATGTATTTCGTTATGGCATCTTATACATAGTGGTATTACAAGTCCGTCCTCGTCGGCTAATTTTCTGAGTCCCCTGCCAAATACCAAATGATGCATATTATCACTAGGTCTATTGCAAACAGCACATAATTTCTCATAATCAGTTATTGTTCCCATAACAAATCCTCTATTCCTATTGGTGCAGTTAGTTTTCTTGTCCTTATGCAGTACGGACACGACTCGCATCTAATCGGTTCGCTTTCTCCGTTCCGTATGGATAAATAACTATTCATATTCATCTCAATATAATTTAGCGCATGGTCTAATATGTTTTGAGGTATGTTTATAACAGCAATCTCTGGATTATCGCTCTTACTTACGGCTGCTATATAACAAGCAAGTTTTTCTCCGGTATTAATCTCAACTATTTTTTGATATAAAGCTAATTGTCCTGTATAAAAATAAGCTTCTATAAAGGTTGCATACCCGTAATCACGAATTTTCCACGCCCTATGTAAATCAGAGACTGTCTTAAAATCGGTAATAAATTTGTGCTCCATATATGAGTCCATTTTTATTTTCCAATTCGCACCCGCCCAATAACCTGTCATTATTTCCTGTTTTTTTCCTGACATTGCTTGCTGAAACAACTCATCTTCAAGGGTTCTTGCTATCATTTTTTCAGCTTGCTTATAAGGAGCTTTTAATTCGCCCTTCTGAGTAAAAATCTCTGGATTACTCTTTTTGAAATCATCAAGTGTTCCCTCGTAAAAAGAATCGCAATAACTACCTACTAACATTGGTAAGGTTTTTTCTTCCTGCCACTCACCCTTGCGCATAGCAATATAACGTGCTTCACATCCTCTGACTTCCATATATCCGATACAATTCAAAAAATCATGAAACGAACAGTATATATCATTAGCCTCTTTGCTATAATAGTTATCTTTTGTTAAAACAAACTCGTCACTCATTAGCAGGTACCTCTGTTATACTTCCGTCTTCCTCAACAACTGTGTCGAATACGTTTACAACTGCATCAGATACGGGCTTATTAACTCGGTTCTTGTCCAGATCGCTACTTTCATCCCATGCAAGCCTTGCCTCTACACTTTCAAAATCTATTTCAATGTATTTGCAAAGTCTTCTTAATACGGTTTTTATACACATTTGGTCAAAAGAGTTTTTCCAGGCTTTACCATTTGCCATTTTTGAATAGTTGGAGCGAACTGCGTTTATATCGCTTACCGACATTGCTTCATACTGCATTCCTCCGTCCTTATATGTAACTACTGCAAACGCACCTATAATATCTCCACCATTAAAAGGCAAAGGCGAAAAATTAATTGATTGCTCTCCGTCAATAATCTTCTCTTCGAAGATGTCTCCTTCCCTAACCACCTTTGCATAGATATCTAATACCGGTCGGATAGAATACTTCTTTGCAATTTTTATTTCACCCCTATAACTAGTCTGAAACTCAATTGACTGTCCGTATGGTATTAAATAACACTCGTCAGCTAAAAAATCTAAACCTAAATAAGCCCCTTTTACCAGACCCTGGATAAGCATTTGCTGATTGATTTTAGCAAGCTCAGGTTTATCGTTTAGTACCGCGATTGCGTTCTGCACAAAGCGCGTTTTGTTAAAGTCCTTAGGTAGGGCAGCTTCAATAGACACAAGCTTATCCATAAGACTATCCGATAATTTTGCCTTGATTTCATTTTTCTCTTGTACAACTAACTCACTCATTAAATTTTCCTTTCTTTTTGATATCCGTAATATAAGGCGATAGTTCTGTATATAATGCGGTCATTTTATGGATTTCATTCGGACAACTTGTAACTGATATCTGCTTAGTAAAACCAAACCTATCCACTACTTTCATATGGCTTTCGATATATTCATCGCCGACCTGTATAGTACACCCGCAATCTAGAACTTGCCGTTTACCTACTCTTATAAACTCCATATTTACAATCCTCTTATTCTTGGTTAAAATATAAATGTGCTCACTTGGTGAGTGCTTTCGTTGTTGCTCGGGTCGGTTTATGCCGGCCCTTTTAATGTTTTAATATCTCTTTGCAGTTCCTAAGCACTTCCTGAATCTCTAACAATGTCATCTGCTCACCACAACAATTCAAAATATTAAAGATGTCGCTAAGCTGTTCCTTAACCCTTGCATCTCTGCGCTCGATTTCAGATAGAATCATATTTGTCGGCAGGTTCATTAGTACTACTCGTTTTTCGCTCAAAGACATAGCTTTTGTCCTTGTAGCAATTTCATTTACTTCCATGGCAGATAAAATGTTAGTAGACTCCTGTGTCAAGTTCTTGTTCAATTTGCTCCCCCCTTTCAATAATGTATGATGCATAATAACTCTCGACGTTATTACGCAAATTACTATCAGCACAACTGTCGCCGTGATATTTATCAAGTGCCCAGTAAATGCCATTTCCCTCGTCAATAAGTGACTTCAAATAAGTGGTGGCTACATCGACGTTGCTAAGTAGGTCATAAGGATTTTCAATGTCGTGATAAGTTGTATTAAGCTGACAAGCTCCAAAACAAGTATTGCTACTATTAACAGCTTCTCGATCATATCCACTTTCAACCTCAATAAGTGCCATAACCAAACCAAATTTAAGTCCCTTACTTTCGCATATATTCTTGATTTTTATCTGCTCGTCAGGGCTAATATCAATCTCTTCAATAACATAAGCATCGTAATATCCAGGCGTGAAATCATTGTTATATTCAATTCCAAACACCTCGTTATATATTTCTTCCTTACTCTGTTCGTACTTTGGATATTCCCTTTTTACATGGTCAGTAGCTTCTTTTGCTCTTGCATTTGTCCCCCACAGAATCAGAGCAGCCGCTAAAAGTAATGTGACTTTATACCAACGCCCTAAAATATCGCGCCGCATTACTGTCTTCTTCTTTGGCTTCTTCTTAACGTATCTTGGATTCGCCGTAGAAACATTTCTTTTATCAGCCTTAGTCTTTAACATTTCCGGTCTTACATACCAATCTTCCGGTTTAAGTTCAAGATAGTTTGCTAGTTTAGCAGCAATATACTTTGACTTGCTGTGCCTGTGGTCTCCGAAAAAGTTGTACAGAGATTTTTTTGAGACACCAATATCCTCGGCTACTTTTACAAAAGTAAGTCCGCGTTTTTCTATGCGTTTACGACAGACTCTTTCAAATCGTCTGAACTCTTTTTCGTTTAGTTGAAGTTCGATTAATTGCATCAAGGCTCTCCTTTCTCTCTAATTTCATAACCCGCAAGGTCTAACATCTTAATAAACTCCGGGAAGGTTCTCGGATAAACCTCTGAGAACCTATAACCGTATGCCTGTCTCGATATTCCAAGCTCAGCGGCAACTTGACTTTTCTTTGGCAAACATCTTAAGATTCTGTCAGCCAATCTTGATTCCTTTGTTAGAATTACTTTTGCCATTTTCACCTTCTTTCCCAATATTGGTCTTTGAGGTTGCATTTAATTCAACCTACATCTTAAAAAAAATCTTTTCACGCTCTGATTTGTTAATACGCAAAACCTTACATAACGCAGTCATCTCTGATGCAGTGAACTCTCCAACGCCCTTAAATCTATTGTAAATAGTTTCTCGCTTAATGCCTGTTTTAGTGGCTATTGTGGCAATTGGCAGTCCAGAATCATCAATGTATTTTTGTAACAATACAAAATCTGTCATATACTCTTCTCCTCTCTACAATATTTTGCGGTTGAATTAGATTCAACAATGTGAATATAACACAAGGTGGAATTAAATGCAACACTTTTGTTGAAAATTTTTACATTCTATTTTAGAATTAGGTTACGGAGGTGATTATGTATGAAATTATATGAGAATATACGCTTAAAACGCTTGGAATATTCATGGACTCAATCAGACTTGGCTAAACGGATGGGTTATTCAGATAAAAGTATGATTGCAAAGATTGAGGCGGGAAAGGTTGATTTATCACAAACTAAAATAAAAGCTTTTGCAGATGTGTTTCACTGCTCTCCCGCCCAATTAATGGGTTGGGATGATAGTGATGCTCAAAGTGTTCCAACGTATGATAAAACTATTATAGAAATAATATCATTATTAGACAAAATGACACCAGAGCAACGACAATCAGTTTTGAACTTTATGCGCTCTTTTGTGAATTAAAAGCTGCTATAAAGTCTTTGGCGAAGTCTAACAGATAATTGATAATATCTGGGTTGTCAACTTCCTTGATTAAATTAATTATTGTGTTTTTCTTTTCTTCCATTTGTCTTCTCCCTTTTGCAATGTTCATCATACTAGAACATGCATTCATTTTAATGAAATTGATTATATAAAAATTTACAAAAATAAATCACTAACTTCGTCACATTTTAAGGGATAATTATATGAAAATAGAAAAAGTAGGGAATCAGTTCCGAGTACGAAAAATGATTAATTGTATAAAGTACACCATGACTTTTGATCACGAGCCAAAGCAAAGTGAGATAAAACGCGAATTGTCGCGCTTAATGCGTGAGCAGCCAAAAGACGATACACCAAAGGGTACTTTTGAATATTATGCTAAAAAGTATATGCAAATACAGGATAATATATTGTCACCATCAACACTTCGTTCGTATGGATTTATATTAGATAAGTTAAGTAGTGAATTTAAGCGAAAACAACTTAAAGATATTACTCAGGCTGATGTACAGACAGAAATAAATATAATTGCCAAAAACAAAAGTCCTAAGACAGTTCGTAACAATCATGCATTCATATCAGCTGTTATTAAAATGTATCGCCCTAATTTAATGCTACATACCAAATTGCCTCAGAAAATCAAGAAACAAAAAACAGTTCCATTAAGGGATGATATAAAGGCAGTTTTAGACGAGGTTAAGGATACAAGATATTATATTCCTTATCGCCTTGCCGTATACGGCTTAAGAAGGGGCGAAATTTGCGCGATAACAGCCCTTGATATATCTGATGATAATATTCTTACCATAAACAAAGATAAGGTCTATAACGGCGAAAAAAAGTGGGTAATCAAGCCATATCCCAAAACGACCGATTCTCAAAGGGCCATATACATTGATAATGAGCTTGCTGATTTAATAAGAAAACAAGGTTATGCTTTTAACGGGCACCCTTCCAGACTGTACGATAATCTTAAACATGTACAGGACAGACTTGGCATTGAGCGATTTAGATTCCATGATTTCAGGGCGTATATGGTAACAGAGCTTTCACAAGCCGGATATTCAGAGGCGGATATTATGAAAATGGGCGGATGGTCTACACCCAATATTATGAAATCCGCATATCGTCAATCTCGTATCCAAAAGGAACTTGAAACACAGAAAAATATATCCTCAACACTGACATTATAAAACAAATGTTTTTTGACAAATTTTTTGACAAATTTTTTGACAAACGTTTTGACAAAAAATCTTGTAAAGCCCCATTTTACAAGGGTTTGAGGATTTTTACAAAAATTCGTTTTGACAAATGAAAAAAGCCCCGAAAACCGCGTAAAACCGCGTATTTTGGGGCTTTTCTGGTAGTGCCGGCAGTGGGACTTGAACCCACTACGGACACCCTATAAAGTCAGTAATTTCAAGGCTTTTCAGATTTTTGACAAATTTTTTGACAAAAAAATTTTTTTTTGAAAAGCACTTCTAAGACTCTTTTTTACATTATTTGCCAAGAACTACTATATCATTATAGGATTTCAAGATGTCGCTCTTGCTTGTTCCGTTCTGTTTGTACTTCTTAGGTATTTTGCCATTATTCTGCTCAAGCAATATGTCATACTTTTGCTCTGTAGTAAGATTGCTCTTTAGAAGTACTGGTACCCATTGTTTCATTTGGGTGTACTGTTTTATTTCGTTATATACCTTAATTTCAGCATCGGTATGTCCTTCAGTTGCATATTCAATAACGGACTGCTTAGCATTATTAATTCCTAATTCTGCTAAATGCTGTTCGGCATCATCTTTTGCAAATTGCTCTGTAAAGTAATTCATTAGGGCATCGGTACCACCCGAGTTGTATATGTTATAAGGCTTGTTAGTTGATGTAAACTCTTCACTGACAGCACTCTTTCCGCTATCTGAAGCGATAGTTGATACACTCTTAAGGACTTCATTTTTCTGTTCATTTGAAAGGCTATTAAACACTTCATTCTTTGCCAATTCATTCCTAATCTTTGTATCAGTGCTTCCTGCCACTTTCTGATATTCAGTATATGTCTGCGGATCTAATTTCTCTCCACCGATTTTAACGTTAGTTTCTAACTTGGGCAAGGCTCCCTTATCCGCTATTTTCTGACCGTTAGTATTCTCAGAATTATATACATCTCTGGTGGCCTGATAGCCTTCATCTGTCTGAAGATTACCAATATATGCCGGCGAAAAGAATTGATAAGCCGCATTTGCAAGAGTACTATCGAACGGACTATTATTCTGTGTCTGTCCCTTCATATCAATATATGGCTCGTTTTGGGCACTCAAGAACGGAATCTTGTTTTCAACTTTGTTAAGTTGTCTTTTGTAAATAGCATCTAATCCAGTCGCATCGGTATATGTTGACCTTCTCGTCGGGTCAACTACTCTTGCAATCTGTCCGCCTACTGTAGGTATAGCCTGTGTAGCATAACTTGCCGCCATGTTTGCTAATCCTGTGACTGCTGCCGACGCCACGTTCTCACCACTATTAAACGCGCTTGATACAGACTGCATAGTGTCCGCAATACCAGATAACATTGATGTCTCAATGATAGGACTTATAAGATTACCGGTTGAGTCAAGTATTGTTCCGAGACCATTCTCTTTATTAAATACTTGTCTTATGTCCCCGCCGCTCTCTTCCACAACCTTTGCAAGCTGTGCGCCTAGTAATAACGGCATTACACCAGGTGCCGCCCAATCAATGCTATATGACTTGCCGTTCATGTTAATAGCGTAAGTCTGGTTTCCTTCCTGCGCATCCATCTTGGCAGTATCACCGTCATTAATATGTACGATACCCTTATCAAACAGATAATATCCAAGATAAGCTAGTCCGGTTCCTGTAAGTGTTTTGCTCCAACTTTCAATGACATCTGAAGCCGTTGCTTTTCCAGTCATTAGTTTTCCTGTCTTTGCAATACTTGAAACAGCCCCTAAAGGTGAATAATCAACACCACTTCTTAATACGTTAGCAGGCGTTTTCTTGAATGGTATTAGTCCTTCAATCAACATATGTCCTGCTGTAGCTCCGGCAGTTCCTTCGTTTTTCAGCTTTGTGCTAGTCTCTGTTAAAATCCTAGCAATTGCATTATCCTCATGAAATGTCGAATACTCTGCCTGCGCTTTGGCATATTCTCTTGCCTTGTTAAGCACTTCAATATCTGACGGATTTTCACTTTCGAATATGCTTGCGTCATATCCATTTGCTTTTAACCAACCCGCAAGTGAAGTAGAATACTTTCTCCTTACTGCAGTATAATCAGATATACCTTTATCAACAAGGTCGCTTGCTTTTCTTAAAATCTTACTATCAAATGCATCTTTATTTCTGCTAAGTCCTTGCTTAAGATTATCACTATACTTAGTGCCATTAAGCTGACGATACATTTTTGTATCTGCATCATTTCTACTTGCGTCAATCAGTTTTGAATCACTAATAGGATTCAGGACTGATTTAGTGCGCTGAATACGTCCACCGCTGACTTTATCGACACCGCTCTCAAGCAAAGCAGCTAAATTATTTGATGTCCCCGTTATAAATCCGAATATATTATTACCTAAGTAATTTCGAATCATAGTTTTGGGGTTGCCAAGCATAGCAAGGTATCTCCAAGCTTCAAATTTATCAAATAATGATGACTTTCCAAGGTCGTTCGCAACAAGCCTGAGCGCATCTGCCTCAGCATCAACATATTCCTTTGAGTTTTCATCAAGTCCCTGTATGCTTTCGAAGATGTCATTAACAGCTTTCATGGTATCTGGCTTCACGCCGAATGTTCCTGTTGCCATTTTAATATTCAAGAAGTCAGTTAAGTCTCTTGTTGTAGCTCCCTCATTCATCAGATTAGCAATGAAATCAATATCGCTATCGTTAAACTGATTTCTTATTGAGGATGACTCTTTTGCCAACTCTTCATTAATGATATTTTTAAGTTCGTCAATTGTAGGCTTATAAACATCTGTTGTTGCAGTTGCTTCAGGCACATCTTTGCCCATTTCTGATAATGCTGTGGCAAACCTTTTATCAAGCCTATTGCTAAGGTCCTGTATTCTCTTTGAATCTCTTATATGAGTTTTTTCCCATGTCTTAGCTTTTGAATTAAGGATGTTATATGCACTACTTTCAACGCCCTGTGCGGTGTGTCTCGTCCATTTAGCTGTAGACTGCAGTACTCGACCGGCATTACTTACTGAAGAGTCTAATTTTTTTATTAACAGTACCCTTTGGGTATTTAACCTTGTTGCGGAATTGATATCGCCATTTGCGATTGCATCATCATACCGCGCTGACAGATCGTGCGCACTAAGCATTATCTTATCAACCCCAACATTACTGCTAATATCTTCTTTATCATTTATTACAGCTTTTACAAATTCGTTGCGTTTTTCTGCTGTATCCAGTGCCTTGGACGCAGCGTCAAGAGTATCAATCTCGTGCTCAACATAGTGTTTATTAAAGGCATCTAACGTCTGCTGTGAAATGCCTCTATAAATACCGCTCCTCTTGGCTGTATTAGTAATCGTCCTCGACTCTGCCATATCATTAGTAGGATTTTCGTTTACAATAGGCATGCCAACTTTTTCAGTACCGACAGTACCATCAATGACAGATGTTTCATTGGTCTGAATATCATTTGTGATATTATTATTTGTCTGTATACTATCGGCAATATCTTTGTCATTAATATTATCAGTCTTATTGTAATTACTATTTGAATCAATAATGCCATCATCTGCACGATTGGTTGGTGCTTCAATAGTTTGTTTGTTTGAATTAATATTTGTTACTGAAGACATATTATCCAACTCTTTATCCAAATTTGCAGTATTACTCTGTGACTTTGGCAATGTCTCTGAATCTATCTGATTGGTAATCTGATTTTTTGGTATATCATCAGAATTGCTAATCGCATCGCTGATAACATTGTCTGCATTAGTTTCAGGGATATTGAGCTTTGACGATACATATTTACTGATCGGCTTGAGTGCCATAGAACCGCCGGCAAAAGCACCGCCCATTGCTGCGCCTGTTGCTACAGACGATAATATTCTACTTACGGAGTTTTTATTGGCGTAGTTGCGTGCTTCTTCCTCTGATAATCCGTTCGATAATGCCTCAGAATAGTCCTTATTTCGTTGCGAACTATCTTTGTTGATTAAACTATCAAGCAACTCCTGAGAACCCGATTCTAAGCCTTCTTCTAGCCCTTCTGTGAGCGCACCTGCGCCAACATTCTTTACAACATCGCCTAATCCCTTAATTGCGGAAGAACCTAGCTTATTGTTAATTACATCTATTCCTTTTGCCTGCAATAATCCGCCAACAGTTCCGCCGGCTAAACCATAGGTAGAAGCTTGTCTATCATTAGCTCCATTTTCCTTTGAAAGATTATATAACTCACCCGATGTATTACCGCCTGCTGTAATTCCAGACAATAAGGCACCACCAACAGCCGAGCTGCCTAACATTTCAGCAACATTTGTGCCGATATCATAAACCATGTTTCCGGCATTAGAGTTAATATTTGATTTTGTTCCCTCTTTGATATTCGCTCTCTGAATAGCAAATCTATTTGAATTATTACCGTCTATTGCTCCAACCATATTTTCAACTGCACTTCCTATTGCGCTAATCGGAGCTGTGATAGTGTTATATGCGGTTGATAATACGGGGTGTTCGGAAGCAAACTTGCCCGTTTTTGTAAGAGAAGCCTGTCTTTTCTGTCTTGCTATGTTGTCGCTTCGATTAAGTACTTTATTTGCATTGCTATCGGTTATTGCTGTAAGGTCGCTTCTAGCCGAGCTTAGAGTGGAGTTATTGCGCATTGCGGACGGCGATATAACCTGTGTTCCTTTTGGAACGACTTGAGTATTAGCTGTACTTAAATCAACCGACTTCGCGTTATTATTTTTTTTGAGCGCAGGCAACTCTCTATACTTCGGTGTAGAAGTTGAAGAGGCGGCTTTTTTTACCGCCTCCGCCTTATCCATTTGCCTCTGTGTTTCTTCAACCTGTTTAAGAGTGAATTTAGGCATATATTATCTCCTTATGATGCGTAATAGCTATTAAGCAAATCTACTGTCTGCTGTGGTGTATATCCCATTGAAAGTAACTTCTGCTGTTTTGCACTATCATTTAGCTGGTCTAACTGAGCCTTAAGTACTGCCTGATAATTTGTGAGATTTCCGCCCATATCATTAACCTGCTGTGTGTTTACAGGGTTATAAGTATTTGTTGCGACCGTAGCTTCAGGCGCAACATAGTTTGCCTGGCTTGTAACAGATGACTCAAGCATATTCTTAAGGATTGACGGATTTGAAAGAAGTGCATTTGCAAGACCGCCATAAGAATCTGTAATAAGTCCTGCAAGATTCTGTTCTGCACTGCTTAACGCACTAGCTCTCTGATTATCAAGTGCCGCCATCTGTGACTGATATGCAGAGTAAAGATTGTTAAGATTATTCTGGAAGGTATTCTCAAGGTCAGCAAGATTGCTATTCCATGTCTTCTGAATACCATTTCTTGCATTTCCATAATTATTAATAAGTCCTGCTGCCGCGCTCTCAGAAGCACCGCCACTCATACCCATTGCCGCCAACTGCTGACTCAGATTTTTCTGTGAAAGCATTTTGTTAACGTATGCTTCCTGCATAGAATCGCTTGCCTGCTCATTAATCTTATTCTGCGAATTATTATATGAACCCTTTAATGTATTTACTCCGCTATTATAGATATTTGCATAATTGCTTGAGGCTCTATTGTATGCATCATTAATACGATTAACGGCATTGTTATATGCATTTTGGGCAGCAGCTCTCTTCTCAGCCATAAGCTGATTAAGATATCCTGCATAATCGAATCCACCGCCTGATGAACTTATGTTGCTTGATGAACTGCCGCTTGATGAACTACCACCACCGCCGCCGCTTGACATATTTCCACCACCAAGCGAACTATTATTAGCAGGCTTTGAATTTACAACATGTGATAGTATTGTCTCTGCAACACCAGACGATCCCGGACCGGAATAACCGGCATTAGCATTATTAGTTTTAATATTCTGATATAAGTTCTTTACAAAAGCATTATCTGCCATATTTAGCTCCTTTCATTAGCTACATAAAGCATTCCAAGTTTTTTTGCCAACAATTCCGTCTTTCTTGAGGTTTTTGCTTCCCTGGAACGCCACCACACAATTAAAAGTATTAATGCCAAAAATACCGTCAATATTGAGCTTATATCCGTATCGATTAAGCCCCTGTTGCAAAAGTACCACCCATAGATTTCTGTCTCCTATCTTGGTTATTGGATAATCATCTATTGGAATATCCTTATTAGGGACAGATGAATCAGCTTTGCTCTGGTTGTTGAAATCATACTTTGTGAGGTTGTTTTTTTTGATTATTGAAATAACGGAATTAACCTCTGTAGAAGATGTCATGTAACCGCAATCTTTAATCTGTTGCATTTGCGTCTCGTAATTAGCATCAGCACTTACCTTTTTGTAGAGGTTAGTATTAAGCAACTCATAATAGTTGAATATACATTGCTCAAAACTATCATATGCGCGGAATGCCGCTTTTATAGTCGTATGAACTCCAACTGTATACTCTTCCTTTGTTTTGCTTGTAAAAAACTTTCCGCTCCAATACTTTGTTGCAGTTTTTCCGGTTCCAACCTTTTGCCCGAGAAGCGAGTTATGTTTTACGCTCCCCGCATTACCATTGGCACATTCAACACACGCCATAGCAATACAGACCGAAGGATGTACTTTCCCCAATGTCTTATATGCCTTTTGTGCTAATGGTGCTATCTGATTAATAAACTCTTTTCTCGTCATTTTTTCCCCTTATTCATGGCGTTTACGGCACTTTCGATAAGAACATCCAACTGCTCCTGAGTAATTGATATTCCTTTGTCGTTGGCATACTTTGTTAAAAATCCAAGTACCTGACGCTTCTTTTCAGCTCCCATACCGCTACCTTTGAAAGTCTGCTCTGCCCATTTAACCGCTTCACATACCCAACTAGCCAAATCAGCATACTTACTTTCCTTTACTTTAGCCTTGAGAAACGGAATAATGTATGCAGTTAAAAGCATAGCGCAGATAACAACAACTGCCTTGGTTACTTCAAACAATATTTCATTCATCCTCTGCTCCTTTCAGTTTGAATATTTTAATAAGCGAAGCACATAATACCTCGCCACCAAACGTACTAAAAAAGCAGGTTGTTAGCGTGTCATTTGGTTCAAATCCAAAGACTGCTAATACCTGCTCAACAATTGTATAAAGTATTAATATGCTAAAACTAAATACAATATAGTATGAAAGCGGTGCTCTTTTGATTGCATTCCGCAGTTTATTTATTCGTTTTTGCTTTGCCATATGCCAACTTTTGTTATTGCAATTACTGCTGATAAAACGATGGTTGTAATTATGAGAATTAGAATAATCATATGTGCGCCCTCTTGTTCAAATAATTATCAAGCTTTTCCCGACTCTCTGTAACCTTTCCGTTACAATTTAATTGATGTAATCCGTCAAGGACACCCACCATACACTCAGTTATAATATATTGCTCTTCTTTTATCTGTTTTATGCTTTGCTCGTACCCGTCCCACTTTTGCTGATTATCATGCTTTTCGTTAATCGACTTCTCGATTTTTCTACATGCACCAAAAAAAGCAACTACGGAAACAACCGCTGCCATAGCTACTAATATGCTATCTACTGTTATCATATTATCTCCCTAAGAAAAGGACACCAAATGTGCCCTTAAGCTACAACAACTGTTCCGTCCTCATTTATCTTGTATCCGTCAGCTTCGATCTGAGTTCTAACCTGTTCCTGCAAAGACTTGGGAACTGTATTAAAATTTCTTACGCCTTTTTCACAAAGTGATACATATACTTTTACCATAATTTCCTCCTACTGTGTAATCATTTCATAGACCTCTGCTAGTGCAGTCTGAGTATCAACGATATCTGTGCTATTCTGAACAACTACATCTGTCAGCTCTGCAACAGCAATAGCAACATCATCAACTGTAAGTACCTCTGGTTGCGGATACTCAGTTGTATAAACAACGCTTGTTCCATTTATTGAATAGCTATAATCAGTAATATCCTCAACATTAATTGTATACTCGTCACTCTCAAGCACATTCGTTAATTCATACTGCCATCCCATCGAACTATTCAACTTAATAGACTTGTCCTTTTCTCCATTAAGTAAGATATCTATAGCAATTTCTGCGGGTCTGATTCCCTTAACGTCATCTCCGTCATTCCAACCTACAGTAATCAGTACATCCTTCTTAGGCGGTACCCAAACACTGCCATCGTTAGAAAATTGCACTGCATCCGGCAATACTCTGTATATTGTTGTGTATTCGCTGTAGTCACCAAGGACAATGTCATTTACCGTGTAAGCAACAAATCCACTGGTATTCTTTGGGACATTGCCGGTCAATGTAATGATATTATCCTGCATAGAAAACGAGACATTTATAGGCGTTTCTATCTCGTTAAATTTTATCTTTATCATTAAAATTCTCCTTTCAGAATTATTGATAATAATAGTTAATAATTGTGGTTAATCATCCATTGCACCGCCTATTTGTTCCATTATTTTATCCTTTTACCTACTACTCATTAATTTGGCTAAACAACAGTTTACTGTGTAATTCCGTATAATTGTAATGATGTTAAAGTGAAACCTGATGTATCACTTACGCTAATAACTCTATAATACTGGTAGTAATTTGTATTAGCTATATTCTTTGTAACTGAACTAGCATTTCTTGCGTCAATCGTTGCAATATCAGTATAGCTACTACCGTCATTTGAGCCTTGTAGCTTAAATACACCCATGTGAGTTGTTCCGTTATTATCTGTTGCAATTAACTTATTAACACATACTTTTTTAGTAAACTTATACTGTAACCAGTTACCAACTCCTCCGTTTGCATCCCACCATGTAGAGATATCATTATCAAAAGCCTTGTAAGCGTCATGATTGCTACTATATACACTACTTGCGCTTGCCACACCACTAGGAGCTGTATTACTTGTCATAGTAGGAATTAAAGGTAAGTTATTAATATCAGGTAAATAGCCATTATCGACACAATACTGAATATAAGTTCCTATACTATCATAGGTATCATTAGTAAACCCTGAAATATCTCCTATACTGTTGTTTACCTTTTTTAAGGCGTTAGCATTTGGTACCTTGTCAGCTAGTTCCGCCTCTGTTCCTGCATTGATTTCTTCAAGAGTCAGTACAGATGTATTCTTTACCACATCCGCCTCGAGAGTAGTTACTTTGTTGCTTAACGCATTAACAGATGCTGAAACATTGCTTATCTTTTCACTAACCTTAGTTGCTTCCTTATCGCTCATATCAATGTCTGTTGCATACAGATTGATATTTACGCCGTTTTTTCCATTAACAACAGTCGGATTGCCCTGCTCACCCTTATCGCCTTTTTGTAACTTGAAGTTCAAAATTGCGTTCTGTGGTGTACCTACATTTATTACTTCGGGATAATCACCTTGCTCAACTGAACCAACTGATACAGTAGCAGAATCACCCTTTTCACCCTTTGCTCCTTGCTCTAAAGTGAAATTGAAAATAGCGTGTTCACTTGTACCTACATTCTCTACATTAGTAATTTCGCCCTTTGTAACTGTTCCAACTGTGATTGTGGCACTCTCACCAGTATCACCCTTAGCACCTTTAAGTCCACCGAGGTTATCCCATGCTTTTGTGTCGTTATTCCAGTTATAAATAACATTTTCCACACTTGTTCCTACGGCGTATGCGTCACCTCTTGAACCAGTTGGGTGTGCTGCTATCAATTCCTCATATGTGGCATACATACCCTTAATTTGGAATGATGTACCAGTATCACCTTTCTCTCCCTTTGGGAGTACAAAGTTGAATACAGCGTCACTTGTTGTTCCACTATTAAATACAGAAGCATTTTGACCACTCTGTACTGAACCAACTCTTATTGTGGCTGCCGAACCGTGTTCACCTCTAGGGAATGTAAAATTGAATATTGCGTCTGTATCACTACCAACATTCTCAACATGTGCTTCATTACCACTCTCTACATTACCAATAGTGATTGTTGCACTTTCACCCTTTTCCCCCTTTTCACCGGCGGGGACAGAAATAAATGTCTTGTTTTGCTGTGGATTGTCAGATATTACTACATTATCACTGAACTGAAGCCTTGCTCTAGCAGGATATTGTGTGCTTGCTCCATTTTCGATAATATGTCCACTTGAAGCTGTTGCTTCCCAAGTTACTCCGCCATCATTTGAAGTCTCAAGCTGCTTATCCTCATTAATTCTAATATTTGTGATTTCTTCGCTCGAAACCTTCTTATCAATAGACTTTGAATCAAGCTCATCTGAAAGCATATTGAATTTAGGTATGATAACATCTGTAGCTAATTCATCGAATTTTTTTTGCATTTCCTGAGTCGATAAATTCGGTGTATCAGCAAGTCCAACTACACCCTTATTGGCTGTATCTTCACTCGTTATTTTAGTAAATGCCATATTTTCTCCTTATCCCTTGTAATTTCCATTTTCTGTATATTCCATCGCTATGTTATACAATGCAAATGGCTCATTCAATTCATCGTTTACAAGTCTTATCCTATACTTATCAACCTTTTTAATTCTTACCTTTGTCCTTGAAACTTTCTGTGTTTTATTTCCACTAAATGCTACTTTCGAGAATACTAAGTTTTGGAACGAAAAGTATCGACCAAATGTATTGTCATACTTGATGAAATTCCAAAGTCCTCTATCCATTCCATATATTTTTACACTGGTTGCAATTGCTGCGCCAACGCGAATAGCAATATATCTAAGAGTCTTGTTTTTATAGAACAAGGTACCGTCTATATCTGGTGTCTCCCATTGGCATACGATTCTCTCTCCATTATCGCTATATGAGTTAAGAGACTCTTTATCGTTATAAAAACGGCATATCTTTCCGTCATTTGTACCAAAAAACAGTCTATTATCCTGCTCCCACATTGAATGAATCGGCAGGTTATTACAATAAAAGGCAACATACTGTCTCGTTGCATACGGCTCTGATTTATCTGTCCTGATCGGTTGAAGTCCGTCAAGAATATACAATCTATCGTGTGCAACACTTAGTAGATACATATCATTGTAAATGCAAGCAAAACTATTAACTAAATCTTCGTATTTTTCATTAGTCAATTTTCCATTCAAGTAGAAACTTCTGCTCTGTGCGTACTTTTCGCCTGTTATATCCTGTGCAGTTACTGCATAAAGTCCGCTTCTCGTTAAAAATAAAGGCTCTGTACATAAATAAGCAAAACTATTAGTAGCTATTGCTCCTGCACCTTGCAAGGTATTTATTATTTTGAATGAAGGCTCATTATCAACCATATCTCCTTCACGCAAAATAATAGACAAGTCTTGTTCCATTTCATCCTTGTGTGTAGCAAGATAGTTACTAATAATTGAATAGCCGACTATGGCACTTTTTGAACTTCCAAGCAATGAATACCCTGTGTCTGGGAAATATGTACAGTCCCACTGTTGGCTATACCAGTCACTATTTGGATAATCAGGATTTCCGCTTATAAACAGTCTGTCAAAAGCCCCATTAACGCCAAATCTCGTACCAAACTTGCACCTATTAATTCTGTCTGCGTATCCTTCGACTGTTCTGTATGCCTGTATCTTAACATTATCCTCTCCTGTTAATGGGCTCTTTCCAGGTGCAGTTGTAAAATTAATGGTTCCTGCCGGTCTATTTACAGTAAAATCAGTTCCCTCTTTCTTTTCAACCCAATTTGCATTTGAGTCAAGAAACCACACTTTAACCGGAGTATCGTCTAGCTCACCAAATGTAAGCTGATAAGATGTACTTGTTCCGTCGCTCAAAAACAATTCAATAAAAGCAGGCTGAATTAAATTAAGAGCTTCATACTGTGTGCCACCACCACCAGGTGCTTTTGCAATGGTTATTGTTGGGATATATGCTACGCTCTCACAAGTGTGCAAACTTTTGCCATCATACTGTAGCATCTTTTTGCCGTCAATAATATAAAGGTTATCGTTAAACTGCCACGAACGAGATATTGCATCATTAGCACCCTCGTAAACAATATTATCACCCATATACATATTTGTTCCAACGTGAACAATGGCCTTATTATCTCCGCGCCTTGTGTGATATCCGTTTATATTACCCTGCCCATAGTCTTTTATTACTTCATATCCCATCCTTTTACGGACTTTTCCAGGTACATCTCTTATGAGATTTACTGCGTTTGGGCTCTTGTTATCGTCAATGTTAGCAGGAGAATTGCTGAAATCGACTCCGAGAAAGTCGTCAATTGTCATTATGCTTTTGCTTGGGCTCTTAGGTATGCTAAAATTTACCGCCATTAAATCCACCCACTTTCGCTTTTAATCTCTTCCGCCTTGCCGTTTATCGCAGTACTCTGTAATCTTTCAAACGCAACTTCAAACTCATTCCTGTACTGTGTGGCAATTGAGATATCATCCTCTTTATATAGCTGTGAAGCCATATAAAGCGGTAATATTGCAGCCACTTCTCTGTCAAGCGATAATTCATAGCTATCCTCTGTTCCACTTGTTATGGTTGGAGGTAGTGCATTGTAATACACTATGTAATTACCTGGGACTTCTCTATCGAGGGCAAGTACCTTATCACCCTCTTGGTAAACCTCATCCGTCTTAATATATCTTGTATTTTGAATATCGCCTTCAAAGTAGATTGAATTAATCGAATGAAAATCATCAACAATATCCGGCATACGAAATCTGACTTTTTCACAATAATCCGGAACTAAGCCAGGCTCTGTAAATTTAGACCTGTATAACGCAATATTCTTTACTGAATATGGATATTCCGAATCGAATACTATAGTTACAGGAAGCTGTTTTTCATTGGTTATCAATCCCTTAAACGGCGTATACTTATTTATGCTATCGATATCAACAATTTCTACATAATCTCCTGCTGAAATTGTAGCAGTGCACTTTCCCGTAGCTTCAAAGTAATATGACCTAGCACGTTCTCCGCTAAATATCATTTCACCGCTTTCTTTCAGATGGATTTTTCCGCCAGTCTCTTTGCCTAAGATATTTGGTATAGGGTTAATTGAAATAGACACACTCTTAACCAAAAACTTACCTGCCGTCGAAAGCATTAAAATACCTTCGTTTGCTACCTGTGGCATTGCCGCCAAGTAGTCCCTTGTACTGTCGTCTGTCGGGATAGTGCTTCCATTTGCACTAAACATTTTCTGTATGGTTGCTAATTTCAATTCTTCCCATGTCATAATTTATAACTCCAATTTTTCGATAATAGCCTTCTTAATAGCAGAACCGCCTGTCGCTTCAATTCCGTATTCATTAGCCAACTTCTTTAATTCAGCAATACTCATTCTGTTAATCTGCGTCTTAGTGTATTTCTTATCTTCTGCTTTTTCTTCCAAAAACTTATCTTTTTCCACAAGCTTATTGCATTCAACTCTCTTGGAAATATAATTACCGTCTTTTAATACGCGGATAATCTCATAAGTTGAATTGCCATCTTCAAATGTGTCACCGATTTTTAGATTCTTTGGTATCATATTATTCTCCTAAAAATAAAAAGGGGCAGATTGCTCCACCCCTTTTGCTATTCACTTATGACAGTGTTGTACCTAAGTCAGCACCGCCAAGGATGACATGTCTCCAGTCAAAGAATCCGGCAGACATTCTTGCTCTACCTGACCAGTTAAGGTTGAAACTCTTCTCCTCTACCCAGTCCTTCATAGTAAGTGGGATTCTGTCAAAGAATACTGAACCTGAAAGCTCCTTATTGGCTTCACTCGACATGATAATATAAGGTGCCTTTCCCTCTGCAGCCACCCATCTGTGATTTACTACCAGATTCCAGAGTCCCTTCTGAGTATTTACATCATTGTAATTTGAACCAACTGTAAGGTCTGACTTAATAATCTTTTTTACAGTATCCTCAAGCTCGGGGCAATTGCCGGGAATAACAATTGTATCAAATGTGTATCCCATAACATTACCAGAGGCATTCTTGAAATTGCGACCGATATTAGCCAGTCTGTTAAGCATCTTAGAATCTGTTCCAAATCCATTTGTAAATACATTGGACTGCGCAGCAACGCCCGACTTCTTTCCAGGATGATCTGTTGCGAAAAGTGCCTTTGCATCACCTGTGGTCTTATCAAGTGACTTTCCACCGAACATGAAGGATTCGCCCTCAGCTGTAAGTGCATCTGAAGCATACTGTGCACGTGTCCTCTTGTAAGCTCTAACAAAGTTAGCTGCTGCTGTCTTCATTGTATCGATATCGCCGTCTTCATTCATTTCTGCTGTGCATACAAATGTCTTAATGAACTGCTTATGCTCAATAAGCTTTGAGAAGCCCTGCTGAAGCTCATCCTGAACACCGTTATCGCCTTCATCGACAATATCAAAATTAGCCATTTCTGTAAGACCGGTCATCTTCTCACCGAACTTATCTGACTTCTTAATGTTAAACAGCGACTTAACCAGCTCATCATCATTGTTCTTCTCGTTATCTGTATCCATAAGTACAGCTCTAACTACCTGGTCTGTTACCTTCCACAAATCATCATTTAATCCACTCTTCTTTGAAAATACAATAGCCATGTTTTAATCTCCTTATCATAAAATCTTGTTATACTTGGCCTTCAATTCCTTCATTGAACAATCAGGGAAAGCCCTCTTCCACTGTGGCAACTCTTCACTAGGAATATCAACACCGCCATCATCACTATTAGAAATACCATTAGTCTGGTTTAGATGCTGTGTATTCTTCATGCTATTTATTGTTGCCTGTTTTGCGCCTGCTGTCATTTGAGACACAAGTGCATCGTAATTGAACATCTTATAAGCATCAGCAAGACTCACATTGTGGTCGTTTACATACTGAATCATAGCGGCGGCATTATCCTTATTAAGGATGTCATCAATGCTTTTCACCGAACTGTCAAGTTTCTGAATCTCTTTGACATCATTCTCAAGACGATTCTGAATCTCAAGCTGTTTTGTCGCTTCAATAATCTGCTGTGCTTGTAAAATGGCAGGATTATTATTAATCTGCTTTTCGATATAGGAATTAAGCTCATCAGCGGTTACATTTCCGCTCTGTAAACTCTGCTCCATTTGAAGCTTTTCCTGTGCATCTAAAGCATCAAAATAATCCTTTTGTGAACGTATAGGCTGTCCTGTGATCGGATTTGTGTATCCTGCAAATCTCCGCTCAAATGCTAAATCCGATTCTCTCTGCCTTTTAGCAAACTCCTGCTCCGCCCTGCGTCTTGCGGCGGCATACTTGGCATTTTCTTCAGCACTCTGAATTTCTGCCTCACTGCCTTCTGCTAACTGCTGTCCTTCTGCTTCGATTGTTTCTGAACTATCTGTATTAACATCAGTAGTAACAACTTCCGCTCCGGTTTCCTGAGTCTCAGCGACCGACTCATTGTTTACGCTTAAATCTGCACCCATATTTCTCCTTTCCATTTTTCCGCTCTTGGTTGCGAATTTATATATCAAAAAAGCACCCTTGTGGATGCTTAATTAACCAAAAATGTGCTTTTTTATCGGAGAGCACTAACTCCGTTATGGAGGTGTTGTAAAATATGTCATTCTGACACAACGTTATTTATTGGATTTCTAACAGTACTTACTATCTTATTGTAATTACTGCATTTTTTGCTTCTGCAAGTAAGCTCCTGCTCAAGCACTAACTTGGGGCTACCTTCATTATCCAACGAGACCTTGTAAGTCGAATTGGATATTGCCATCTCCACCCTGCATAGCGGACACATCATTTCGCGCTCCTTCCTGCTCTGATATTCTAGCTTCAATACTGTCTTTTATTATTCCCGCATTTGGATATCCGTTTTTTTCCATAAGCTTCCAGTATAACAACGATGTCTGCAAATCTCCTACCGGTCCGAAAGCACCACTCTGTAACTTAAGATCTATCTGTTGCCACATAGCCTCTCGATTTGTCATTATTGTCGATGTAGGATTAGTTGTGAAAATAAACTCATCATTCCAATAATACTCTCCCGCGCTATCTCTCTTTAGGAACATGTATCTATCAAACGCCGAATATTCTTTGCTTCCGTCTGTGTTTTCACTACTAATCGGCATAGGCTGGTCTGCATAAGCAAGTGCAAACTTAAACATCATTTCATAAAGCTTTGCGTATGCTGCATTTTTCATCACACGTTTACTTTCAAGCCTTCCTGCTGCCTGGTTAATCGAATACTGCTTAGCACTGCCCGAACGAGCCGACGCGTCATATTTGCCCTGGAACGCATTTGTAATTCCGAGTGTTGACTGCGCAAAGCTGTAATTCTGAGCAAGCATTGATAAATCTTGAGATATATCAGCTTGAGTTGTTCTTACTCCAACCAAATTTGCGTTACTTTGGTCTACTCTAATAATCTTATATTCCTTGTCCGATGTCTCAACATCGGTATTCTTCGGAAGCTGAAGATAAGAGCCACCCATAAGTATTTTTTCCTGTATTTTTGAACCTATTTTTGAGATTGCGTCCTGTTGGTCTCTTATGACATCAATGTCAGACGAGCCAAGGAATTTATTGTAACGTGATACATTTTTGCGCTCTACAATAGGGAAAATATTAGGCTTATAATATGGCAATTTAACATTTCTCGTCTTTGTTGTTATTATCGGCTTACCGACCTCATTAAGCATCGGTGCTCCGTTAGCATCGGTGAGTGGTACTTCTTCTTCGAATGTGGGTTCAAACGTTTCAGTAAACGTAACAATCTTTTCGTTAATGATCTCATAATCTTGCACTTCTTCGACAAACTTTTTACTTCCGCATTCGCATTTTTCACCCGTTTTCGGTTTTCCACACTTTGCACATACCTCTATTCTTCTCTTCTGATAGTCTTCCATATCTTCGAGAATATAATCGTCGCACCAAATAAATACACCTATGCCACCATTTTTATTGCGGTAATATGCCTGTGTGACTGTGCCGATGTCATCGCATTGCATTGCATCTTCGGTTGTGAAATTATGATCTACATCAGCAAGCTCAACATCAACGCCGTACTTTCTCTTTATAAAGTCTTTCGTCATATTGTACTGGATAAAGAAATAGTCCATTTTATCAAAGTCAACTACACCGGGCTGTGGAATAATTTGTCTCGGATGTCTCTCTGAGATGACTATATCGCCATACGTTGTGTGTAGTCCTTTTGAACTATCCCATTCAACATGGAAGAAATCTGCTCCTTGTACATACGTCGTTCTTTCATTTTGGTCATTAAGTATTTCTGCACCGAGCGTCTGAATCTCATTAGTTAAAAATGCTTCAATTACTTTGGCCGCTTCCTCGTCCTCTTTATGAATAGGTATTACTCTGGGACTTGGTATCGAACTATCAACCTGTGATTCAATAAGCTCATAGCAAATATTTCTCACATTAATTGCAAGCTTCTTTACGCCTGAATTACTGTTAGGATTTTTTTCAACCTTACGGCTTCCTTCATACAGCTCATCTCTACGGCTTATAAGCTCGAGCTCTGACTCATACGCAATCCTTGCCTTTTCAAATCTGTTTTTCCATTGGCTAAGTTTCTTCGCCTCTTCGGGATTGACTACTGTGTCAACTGCCTTCTTAATCATTTTTTTCAACCTCATTCGGGTTCTCCCCATTTCTCAATTAACCTAAGTTTATCCGCTTCGTTTGCATTTTTATAATCTTCATACATATCGCTAGTCCATTTTTTACGCCTACCATTTTTTATAATGTCCGGTGGCAACGTCCAATAGACTGCAAAGTACCTAAATGAGTCAACACTATGTGTCAGTTCATGCGGTTGCTTTGCATATTGATTAGGCTTGTTTTTATCTTGGAGTATTTTCTTCATACAGCGATAAAGATTATTGCAAGTGCCTTTCAGTATCGTAAAACGTGCTTGCTCACCCTCTGATGCATAAAGCCATTCCTTCATTCGCATACAGCCATTAAACATGCTATTGTCAACTTTTGTCAGTGGTATACCATGCTCTTCAAAAATAATGGCAGTGCTTTTTCCTGTAGTTGCTTGTCTGTTCCACAAATCAGGCGGTGCTAAGTATGCAGTGATTTTTTCATCACCAACTAAATCCCTAAGAGTGTCGGCTGCTTGCATTGCATTTAAGTTAGGCTCATGAATTTCTCTGTATGCCTGTGCATGATAGTTTGCGTCAACCGCATAAAATATAGCTGCAAACATATCAAATCCATAATCAATAGATACATATCTGTTTACAGCTCCTTTTATAGGTACTTCGCTTATGTGCTGTTTCGAATTTATCTCCGGCAAGAATAATCCGCCCGCAACACTTAATGCCTCATCAATGCTTGCAGGATATTCTTGTTTTGTTTCTTCTACTCCTATCATTGCAACGGTCTCGTCATACCATTCCTTACTTCTTCGCGGATCGGCGAACCAAGGAATAAAAATCTTATTAAAGCCGTTGTCATTGTTGGTAAACATGTCTTCAAACAGTGAACCATGATTGTTTGTAGATAGACCGATGAATTTACCGCCTGTCGGTCTGTTTATTGTAGGTGCAGCCGATACCCAAATATCATCAGCCCATTGCTGATATGCCCACTCATCAAAAATAGCCAGGTCTGCCGTGAAAGAACGACACGCACCAGGCGATGACGGAAAAGCCTTAAATACACTGTCCTGACTCCCGGGGAAGTGAACAATTAGTTGTAATGATTGTCTCTCAAATGTGGGACCGGGCCACCCCTTGGCAGAATCGCTTTTATATTCGCGTATGAGGAATGTCATATTCTCATATTCAACGCTTAATCTTCTTACTAACTCCTTCGCCTCGTCTTCTGTCCTCGATAAAGCTATTGCCGTTCTACCGCTTCGCATGAGACATACCCATGAAGCATACGATATAACCAACCACGAAAACCCAAGCTGTCTTGCTTTTAGTATTATGTTACGCCTGTGCTCGTGAATCGACCTGAGCGCTTCCTTTTGCGCGTCCCACATAATAAAGGGTTGTATAAGTTCTTCTGCGTCCTTATCTTCAAATACGCAATAGTTCTCAACGTAGTATTCTATATCGTCTCTGCACTTCTCGATTTCCATATCGCGAGTAAGGGCTAAAATCTGTCCGTATGTAAGCGAATCAACTGCTTCTGCACTATCTACCCCTCTGCTTTTTAAGTATTCTCCTATGTCCATTGTTCCCCTTTGTATATTTTTTTATAAATTTTTCGAGGGTGACTATCTATGAGATTGCAGGACCCCGGTGGGTGGTGGGGGGGGTGGTACCTGGCCTCTGATCCGGCAGTAAGGTATGTATATATAATCTATTATAGAGACCCCCCTATAGAAATATTTTTATCCACCGGATTATTCTATATGTGTTGTCCGTTTAGGCTGTCGGCTTATAACTATTCGCTAAATAACTCTTTTGCGAACAGTTGAAAATCGGCAATCCCTTGTAATTACGGCATTTCTCAAGATTCACCCTGTTGCTTCTCTGTTATGTAAACTGTAACCAAATGTTTCACGGCATTATGTAAACTTATGAGCCGTTTTTCTTACCCGTTGTGATAAGCCTCTTAAGCTGTGTCCGCATCACATCGAGTTTCTCCCGGTCCTTATCAGTCAGACACATATCTTCTATCACCTTATCCTGGGGCGTATCACCGTATGTATCTCTAACCAATATTGCTGCCTTTATATCTCCCGCCAGGGCTACCTGGACCATCCTGCACCAGAGTATATTATAGACACTGTAATCTCCGTCAGTTAAGACTATACCATCACCAAGTATCTCCTCGGCTGTCTTTGCTGATAGGTCGGAATTGAGTATATTTTTAAGGCATTCCTTCGCTTCCTTGCGTCTTTTGGTATTCCTTTTTCGAACCTCGGCAGCCCTTCGCCCATATTCAGCCCTAGTCTCCTCAGACCACTCTTTTATATTAACCCCTTTATTATATATATTTTTATATCTTTCTCTGTACTCAGCAGGTACTTTATCAGGTGAGCAGTTTTTAGGTAGCTGACCGGTAATATCTGGTTGATTATCTGATGCATTATACAGTTCTTCATCTGATTCAGACTCACCAAGTAATAGCTCTTTTATGTCCTCGATCTGTTCATCTGGTTCCGGGCTTGTTTCTAACTCTTCAAGTTGTTCAATTGATATCTCTTCAGGAGCTGTCTTAATAGCCTCATCAATTATCTCTCTTTTCATGCTTGTCACCTTTCTACCCTTTTGTTTTTCACCAGTACCATACAAAAAAGGCAACCACCTTATTTGGTGGCTACCTTCTTGTTAGGGGTACAATGGTGTTTTTAGCAATTAACCAATTTTATTAATAACACACTAAAAAAATAAAATATATGGCTATTTGGGGAAGATTGCCCATTTTTTGCCTGTTTTTGCACGATTTGTTGAAACTGCACAAAAATTCAATTCGACATTTGTGAAGATTTACCGATTGCAATACTGGTATCCCAGTGCTAAGATAAGGACACAACGAAGCACAAAACAGCAAGCCGAAAGGAGCACAAAAATGAAGAAAACGATAACAACAGAAGACACATTTGGAAAAACAAGAAGTTACGAAGTAGTTGGTAAAATTCCGTTAGGTTTCTTTGTTTGGAACATTGGCGAAAATATGGGGACTGACGAATATATTCCGATATGCGAGGATTTACACCCAGAGAATAAAGATAACTACGAAATAAACATAAACACAGTGAAAGCAATTAAATTAAGCATTGAAGAAGTAAAGGCATTAAGAGAAGCTGCGACTGTTGGGGTTAACAGCAAAGCAACAGCAGAAAAAGCGTTAAAGAGTAAGCGACGTGGATATTGGAGCGACAGGAAAAGAGCGGAAGCAGAAAAGACAATAGATATATTCAAAAGAATTACAGCATAACAGCAAGAAAGAAAAGGCTTTCCCGGGGTTCAATTCCCCGGCTTGCTTTCCCTCATTAAGAGGACACTAAAAATGGAAGGTGTTTTTTATGGACGAATTAAGACAGAAAGTGATCGAAAAATTAGAAAGTGACATGATATTCTGCTTTGAATGCGACGAACACGAAAAAGCCGAGACCTATAATCAGTTATTAAATCTATCAGTCGAGGAAATGCTCAAATATTTAGAAGATTAAGAAAGGCGGTATTATATGAAAAAATTTGAATTATTTATTTGCAGTCTTGGGAACGGTTTAACAGTATGCAACAAAGCAATTATAGAACATGGCGATTATAAATATATCGCACATATTGCAAACTGTGGAAAAATAACATGGTATGTTGAGCCTTCAAAAATTCCGGGTGATGCCCTTTTAAGAATCGAACATAAAGCGGACGCAATGCGCGTAAATTTCGAAAATTCAGCTGCTAATATCCAAAGTTGGTCGAAAGCTCTTAAGGACTCTCCCAAAATGATAGTATATGCTAGTGCTCAGGCACAAAAGGCAGTCGAGTATATTATTGAAAAATAGTGAGGCATCCCTTCCGGTAGGCGGTAAGACCGGCGAAACTTGAAGCAGGGCGAATCGAAAATAAACACAAGAAAAGGTAAAGGGTAATGACAATAAAATCAATTAAAGAGAAGTACAAAGATTATAGGATCAGAGGAAACGAAAAAAATATGTATACGACATATGACTATAAGGACGGAAACGGAAAAGTGGTTATTGTTGTTAACTCGCATCCTCATAAAGATATTGGGAAATATGTTACACAGGTTATAAGAGTATCAGACGGTAAGAAGTTATTAAAAGAAGGTAGCTGTAGACCATGCGACAATCTGGATGATGCAATAGATGTTGCCGGAGAAATGATGTAGTAATACAAACCAAGCCGGATCGGTTCTCCGGCGGAAACTTATTAATTGTGTATTTTATAGGAGGATTGAAAATGAAGTTGTATGAGTATTTAAGCTTTATGCCAGAAGGTGAAGAGTTGACAGTATGGGATAAAGATTATGATATGGAAACATATTTCTATGGTGGTGAACCTTATAATAAATGGGATAAAGCGATGTCTGATTTATCAAAGTTGTTGACAATAGAAGAGATAAAAAATAATGGTGTTACTGTCAATCTATCTGAAATAATTGAAAATAAATCGGAGAACTTAAATAAAGCTCATTTGTTTATTGAATGTGATATTGATTCGATTATGGATGATATAGACAACATTTTTGCCGGTAATGTTAATGAAAATTGGATGGAGCAGTTTGTGGCTGCGTTAAGTGATTAAAAAAGCAGATAAAACTAACAGAGAGAAAGTGAGGTAGATATGAAAAGTATAATATGGCATTATTCACTTACATCTATTTATACAGAGTGCCCGTATTGTCATTCACAAAATAGTGAAAATGAGCGTACAGGAGAATGTAAGATTTGTCACAATATAATGGATTTTGGTAATGAAGTTATTAAGAAATCAAAAGACGTTTTAGAGTGTGAAAAGTTGGGTTTGCAAGGTGCTGTTCATAAGAATGATAAAGGACAATGGGAGCAATGGGCAAAGCAATAAAGATTTGGAAATAACAAGTATTATTTCAGGAGGGAACAATGGTAAATAAAAAAGCTAAAAACGCGTATGATACAAAATATGTCGCAGAGCACTATGATATAATAACTTTTAAGCTCCCCAAGGGCTCAAAGGATAAACTTAAAGCATCGGCAGAAGCCCAGGGAATTACTCTGACAGACCTACTAAGAAAATCAGTAAACAAATATCTGTAAATAAAAAGCATCCGCCTTACCCGGTGGGTGCTTTTATTAATTACAGTTTTAATTTTTTTATAGTCCTTTGAATAATCCTGTGTATACTTTGGTCTTCCTTCCCGTAAAGCAACGCGATTTTATGCACCCCAACACCTTCGATAAATCTCAGGGACATAATTTCGCGTTTTCGACTGTCCTTGATTCCTTCGATCGCTTCCGTCACGAGATATTTATTGGCTTCGCTCAGTTTCTTAAGTCTATCGATTTCTTGACGGATTTCCGCACACATTATGGCACACTTCTCAACCCGCGAGCTTATGTCATTATTCGATATAGTCACAGGCGATATTTTTTGAGTGATGCTCGTCGCTATAGTCTCCCAACCTTCAAGCTCAAGCTCTAACCGCCATATCTCGTGATTTATTGACTTGTATTCATTTAGAATTTTTCTTTTTTGCTCATAATTCATTGCATGACACCTATAATATTATATTATGTTTATATTTTATCGCACTGGTTAGAATTTACAACAAAGGTCCGGCTGCACGTTTCCAAGCTAGTGCCAAAATATGCCGGTCTATGTTGGTGTATAATAATATTACTCGTGTTATTTATTATATAGTCTTCGCTTCTTCGCATATCCTCTTCCGCCTCGTTTTTTATTTTCCCGTTTTTCTTCATCTTTTTTTTACCTTTTTTCTCTAAATCTTGCTTTTCTTGTTCAAGTTATATTATCTCTTTAGCACATTATGCCCATTTTGCCTAGTTTTTGCCACCATTTTCGCGTTTTAACCTCACAATGGTATATTTTATAGGCTAAGCAATTGAAAGCTGATTATATGGCAAAATTTGCATATTTACTGCAGTTCCACAATTAGGACAATTCAAAGAACCACTTAGGCTCCCGCTTCTTGAAATCAACTACAACTAACCACAATCCCTTTTTACCGTCCTTCTCATACAGGAAATCAGTATCAATCCCTTCATTGTCCAGTTGCATTGATATATTAACCATTTCATCCTTATCATGGCATCTAATAGTATCTCCGACTTGAAGAACAGGCTCTTTTCTTTTGCATCTCATATCTCACTCCATAAAATCATTTGGCTTCCTGTTTTAGTTCAGACATAATTCAATCGCTCTTAAGTTTATCCACTTTCTTTTTTTCTGGAACAAGAATTATCCTGTTTAGATCGTATCCGCTATTAAGTAACTTATCTCGAATCTCATTCCACTGTTTTCTAAAATACATGCTATACAAAATATCGTCCATCTTATCTCCTATCCAACCATTGCAAGTGCCGTCTGCTCAACCTCTTTCATATCATCAATAAGGTAATACTTTTCTGTTACCGCCGTTTTTTTCTTCCGCTTTCGTTATAAGTATCAAATCTTTCATGTCTTGGTTCCTCTATTGCCCTATCTATATCCCATTTTAATTTGTAAACTCTACTTCTTAACATAACTACATTGACATTATATTTCTTTGCAAACTCATTCAATGTAAGTGTTTCGCCTTTATATGTATAGTGATTCGTTCTCCTAGTATTATTAGGCTGTTCCGATATTGGAATCCATTTACAATTTTCAGGACAATAATTTCCGTTTACATCTATACGCTCTAAAGTAAGTGGTTCTACATATCCATGACTGTAAGCCCATTTGAAAAAATTTTCTGCACCATTTTCCCCTTGCCATTCATCACATACCTTAATACCTCTTCCACCATAATAATGATAATGTTTATCTTTCGGGTTATTGCATCTATATAAAACTTTGCTCCATATGCCATACAAACGATAATCATCAGCCGCTAAACCTTTTTTATAATTTACTTTAGCTACTTTCTCATTTCTTAAACAACCGCAACTTTGTGTATGTCCTTTTCTAACATCACATATCCGTATTTGCTTTCTATTACCGCATTCACATATACAATCAACTTGCGTTCCTCTACCCTTTTGATATATTATTTTTTCAACAGTTAATCTCCCGTATTTTTGTCCAATCATGTAATCAAAATTTATATTAGGCATTAGAAACCTCCTCTAACTTATCACACAAATCCATACATCCAACAAATGCACAAAACATAAGATAAAATGGCGCATTGTCACTTTTAACCGTATTCCCATAATATTCAAAAAAATCGTCATGATATCTTTTACAATCTGCTATTTCTCCATTTACAAGCATTTGCATCCACTCTTCAAAGATTAATACTGCGAATCTTCCATCTGTTAAATTCATTTCTTTTAACATAAACATATCCTCCTATTATAGTGAGCGGTTTGCTCACTGTTTTTTTTTGTGATTATAGTGTACGATATGCTCACTGTCAAGTATAATTTTAAGGAGTTTTTATGTTTAATACAAGATTAAATACCATTCGTAAATCAAAAGGATTTACTGCTCAACAAATGGCTGATTTATTAAATATCAATATTCGTTCTTACCGTGCATACGAATCAGCAGATAGAATGCCAAATCTGGAAATACTTGTCCGCATTGCAAATATATTAGATGTATCTACCGATTATCTTCTTTGCAGAGATGATTTTTTGAAATCTCACGGAGTTTCCTTTGATGAATATTAAATAAATCTTCCAAATTATCCCATATCTCTACTGAACCAAGACGTTCTCCAGATTCAATTTGTTTATAATATCTTTCCGCAATATTTAAGCATTCAGCTACATGCTTTTGTGTCATGTTTTTTTCTTTGCGGGCTTTCTTTAAATTTTCTCTCATATTCATCCCTCCCATGTTATAATCTCCTTAAGCGTTAAGGCGATAGATGTTACTTCGGTCGGTAGGTCTATCTCCGGTTTTATTTTTTTACTCATCCCTGCATCTTTACTATGAATGTAGACTTTATTATCTCCAATTGCTCATTTGTAAATGTCGGCAGCAACATTGTGACAATATCGTTAATTAAATCATTTTTGGTCATATAACATACCTCACTTTCCGTTGCTTATGGAAACTAAATATGCTATACTTAATCCATAAGCGAATCACGATATACATAGGTCTTTGGTCGGGTCTTGTATATCGTTTTTTGTTGTTTATTTGTCGTCTTTTTCTAATTACTTACTTCAATTAACCACTCTCCAATCTGGTATGTGCAATAATTATCACTATGCTCACACATCGCGCATTTTTCTTCGCAAGTGCTAATCTTTGTTGCTCCATTGCTCACATTGTATATAAATTCAGCAAGTTCCCAATTAGTCATATTCCTAATTCTGTCTGTGTTTGTCATTCACGCGCCTCACTTTCCGCCTGTAAGATAATTTTTATATCTCCACGGCTCTACCAATACTTCACTATCATTTAATTGTTCTATAAACTTTCGTTTACCGCAATTATTACAAACGATAATTCCACGGCTAAAACTACCCATTGCAAATGGACTTTCTCTGTGCCAATACCAATGCGAACAATGTAGTCTTATAAATGCTTTCCCGATTTCATCAGATAATTTCTTTTTCATCCTTCCTCACTTTCTGCCGTATATGGTTCTATACTTGTCAATAATCTCAATAACATTCGGTCGATTAAACTCCAATAACATAGTTATTTCATTCATTATCTTATCTAGTACATCATTTGTATCAGACATTTCAATATCCGTGACCTCATATTCAACGGTACCGAAATAACCGCCCTCGTTGCGGATAATAACTGTGTCCTTGCGTATCTCATCAACATAGCCGTGTATCAATACTTCTTGTCCTATTTTTAGTCTGTCACTCATACCTGCTCACTTTCCTTTGGTTCAACCAATTCCCATTCATCGCCTTTTGCTCTGACAATTCCTAACTTTGCCAACTTACGACAAGCGATTTCTGCAAAAGAATCTTTTTTGTATTCCCACATATCATCAAATATTTCTTCTGCTACCCATTTCGCAAACTGCTCCGTCTTTGGCTCTTGCTCTAAAATACCTGTTAGTGCTTCGGCAAATTCTTTATTCAACGGAGTAACGATAACCCAATTATTCAAGTATGATCTTAATCGGCATAACCAATCGGTCTGTTCTTCTCTTGTCATTCTTCATCACCCCAATCCAATTTTTGACCGCAATTCTGACAGTAATTGTGGCTTACTTTAACGAAATCATTACACCACGGACAAATATACATTACATATCTGTCGTCTATTTTTGGTTTCTTCGGTATCTGCTTTTCAATACTGTTTGTATACTTCCAAATATACCCTCTATGACTTTTCTTATTTCCGATACAACACTGATTTATCATACTTCTATCGTATCCGTGTTTTTCCGCAATATAAGCATTTTTCCATACTGCAATAATACTTCCATCAAAATCATACTGTGTAACTTCCTTGGATTGATAATTTGAACGTTTTCTGCTTATGTCTTCATAATTTCTGTTCTTGGCTCGTCTTTTCTGTCCATCGTTATAATTCAAGTTGTATGATTGAGTACACCATTCCAAATTGTCTACATGGTTATTGCATTTATCTTCATCTTTGTGATTTACTTGCGGTAGATTGTATGGATTCGGGATAAATGCCATTGCCACTAATCTGTGAATCATGAAAGATTTCGTTTTTCCATCTTTTGTCAGATGCACTTGTAGGTATCCGTTGTTGCTTTTACATGGTGCCATTACTATGTTTCGCTTCAAACTAAATACATTCCCTCGAGCATCCACCATGTAATGTCCCTCATAATCCTTGACATCTACATATCCGTTTTCCCTTGCTTCACTCTCTGTCATTTCCGTCACTCTCCTTTATATTCACATTCCAATCGCAAGGCACTTTATCCTCTAATCGACAATGTCCTGTTTCCTGTATTATCAACTTGCAGTCATCGCAGGTGCTATGCTTGTTGAAATATCCTTGTATATATTCCATTGCTTTTTCAAGTCTGCTTTTCATTCTCCGTCACTCCTTTGCTTTGCATTTATGCCCTAAATTCGGCTTGAAAAATAGTCCGCATTTTTCACATTTGCAGACCGTTGTCTGTTGCCCTATATGGCTGCTGAACCAAGCCTTTGTTGCTCTGTCGTACTTTACTGTCATTCTCCGTCATTCTCCGTTTCCTTTAGCTTCTTCTCTAATCCTTCTAACTTCAAAAGTAAGCCTTCTGAATTACTCTTAATATTCTTAATGCGTGTAAACCTTTCAGATTTATATCCACATTGCTCTAATTCATCTAATAACTCTGCCGTTTCTGAAAATAGCATATCTCCAATCATATTTAGTTCTGCTTTAAGTAATTTTATCTGCCCTTCTACACTTTGGTCTTTTAATGCTCCAAATAAAATATCATTAAATGTTTCTAAATTAAATTTGTTCATTATTTGTCACTCTCCTTAACCTTCAAATGCAATGGATGTTCATTCTTGAATGAAAATTCAATCCACTTTCCTTGCATTGGATATCCGCTATATGTACTAATTCTGTCAAACCAAAAATGAGCATTTCCAATCATTAGTGTGCTGTAATTACAAAACCATTCGATTTTTATTATCTGTCCGTTCAATTCAAATTGAAATGTCCTGCTAAATCCGTATTCATCTGGATTTATCCATTCGCCATTTATTCCGACTTCGGTTAATTTTTCAACCAATTCTTCTTTACTCATTCTTACCACCTGCCTTTAACTGTTCTGATAAGTCTGCTATTGATTGTTTGATTTCAACTGTATAAAATCTATAATTACCATTGCTTTCTTCTTCCGTATACTTTTCGCATATCTTTTTCACAAAATCATCAATACCTTTGCAGTACATTTCCCTTGCAACTCCGTCGTGGATTTCCCTGATTACCTCGGTTAGGTTGGGATTGTTTTCATTTGTCATCTGTATGCTCCTTTAACTGTTAATCCTTTTCTTCCCAATCATCACAATCATCATCATAAAAAGTAGGTACACCATAATAATCTGAATTTTCGTTCCCACAACAAAATTCTATATATCCTTTGTCCTGTGGCTTTGAAAAATCTCTCTTGTTATATTTACAAGTTCCACAACATTCTTTCATTTGTTCTGCTCCTTTAACTCCTCAACTTTTCTGTAATCTAAATCATATTTCTTCCACGTCTGATATAAAGCATATCCAATAGGAAAATTAACAAAATCTAGTTTACAAGCCTTGTCATATTCTATAATTAAATCTTTTATTGCTTGTGCTAAATCATACATTTATTTCTGCTCCTTTAACTGCTCTAACCTCAAATGTAGAGTATCAACCAAAATCTCATTATCTAAAGTTTGCAAAATAACGCTTTTTGCATCATCAATAGCCTTGTTGTATCCTTTTGTGAACCCCATATCGAGTAAATTGTCTGTAAATCCATCACTCTT
>JALFSR010000055.1 GCA_022778745.1 Clostridiales bacterium | reverse complement strand
AATATCTTACCGCATTCTTCTTAAATTCTTCTGTGTACTGTGTAGCCATGTCTTAATCCTCCAATCTTTAACTTTAATAATAAATCTATATCAAGGATTATTCCATATCTAACTTGTACTATTTATATTCTAACATCAGACATAGGACCAGGGAATATGAACACCTTCGGGCTGTTTGAGTTGTAATGCCTGATGCATGCGGATTCTTCCGTAAGTATCGTTACATTCATCTTCCTTGCAGATGTCCATCATGGCATCCGCCAAAGACTGGTATTTCCATGGACGATCCTTTGTTTTCATATAATTGCAGAATGCCTGTCTGGAAATGTCAAGCATTCTGCAATAAAAGGAGATTTTACCTTGATCGTGCCGTCCTCTGTTTTGATTGCAATAAACATCAGTCTCTGTTTTTTGCTGACTTCCGACGGCTGGCTGCGAAAAAAGCGCTTGCCTCTTCAAGAAATTCGTTTTCTTCCTTTAAACGACGAATTTCTTTATCCTGCTCCCTGACACGTTTCCTAATCTCAATGAGTTCTTCGTTAAGGGACAATGCATTATTGGGAGTATGCACAGCAGATTCCGCCTTTAGGCGACCTTCCTTAAATACTTTTATCCAGCAGTAAATTGTACCGTCTGGTATTCCTAATTCAGTTGCTGCTTTGTGTCCGCCTATTTCCTGTGCAAGCTTCACAGCCTGCGCTTTGTACTCGTTGTCATATGATCTCTGATTTCGTGCCATATTGATTTTCTCCTATTCTCGTATTGATTATGATTATATCAAAATCCTTGAGAATTGGTTATTAATTTTTATTATACAGAATCATATCAAAAATGGCAAGTTAAACTTTGCAGAAAAATAAGAAAAATGGTTACATTTAATTTGTACTTTTTCTTGACATAGGACCAGAATACATAGAGTACTATAATAGTGCACGATATCAAAAACGACTCAAGTGCATGACTCCTTTAGAATACAGGAGTTATCTCCAAAGCAAAACTGCATAAAAATATCTCCAGCCCTATAATTATGACTGGAGATAGAAAACTTTTTTGTTTTTTTCAATTGTCTACTTGACAGAGAGCAGTTCAACTTAATGCGACAGCCCCTAGTTTATATGTATCAATAAATAGAAATTCCTGCATTTCCACTTTCTTTTCTTCAAAGCAATTTTACAATTAACACTGGAATTGGAGGGCAATTTGGGCGATTATAGTATTGACTTACAATTACAAGATATTTTTTACTGTTTAATGTCGTTAAATAATTCAGTAATGCGTCTCTCTCCTCAAAACCGCTGTCTCCTCCGCTATAAATGCAAAGAGACATCGCTCCATCTTTTTTTAATATTTTTAATCCAGATTCAATCGCAGCAATACTTGACTCTGATTTTGTATAAATACTATGATCTCCACCTGGAAAATATCCAAAATTAAACATAATTGCATCTGCTGAATTTTCCTTTGCATATAAATGCATATTTTGATGTCCATCCAAGATTAACTGAGCACGCTGAAGCAACCCTTCAGACTCCAATCGTTCTTTTGTCTTATCTAATGCCACCTGCTGAATATCAAATGCCAATACCCTTCCTGACTCTCCTACTCTTTCGCATAAAAATGCTGTGTCATTTCCTCCTCCTGCAGTTGCGTCAATACAAAGACTGCCTTCCTGTATTATATCTTTTAAAAATATACGATTATACTCTGTCACCTGATATGATTTCATAATTTTACCTAACCTTTCCTAACTTTTGTCTTAACAAATAGTTTGTAAATAGACTTTATTCTCGCACAAAAAGGTGTACTCGAAAGTCGTCAATTTTTTTCTTGTGTTCTCGAAAATCCTCGACTATTGTGAGAAAATTATGTAATAAATTCAAAAAAAATAAGTAACAATCTCTAAATAAATAATTTAATGATTGCTACTATAAGAGCAATTATAACATAGAACGACAAAAAGTCAAATTATTTTTAAAAGAAATACATAGAAAAAACAACTTTCATGAATACATTATGATTGTCATAAGATATTTTTTGCGAATAAATAAAAATTTAATTATATAAACTACGAAATCTGTTAATATTTAAAATTGACTATGAGCATAATCCTTAAATTATTTATTTAAAGATTTCTATTGCAAACACGGATGGTTATAAATCCTTATATTAGAACTCTAATTATAATAACAATCCTAAAAGAACTAGGATTTCCTGAGTTTTTTCAAATGTGATAATCTTTATCCCCAACTTTTACAATATTGTATATTTTCTAATACAATTTGTTCCATTTTTATGACCTGTTCTATGTGTTAACAGGTCTACTATTTCCCTCTTTATCACAATCTTAATATTTGCTATTTTATAATCGTCTCGTTTTAACCTGACAAAAGAAGTCCCATCCATTAAGATGGGACTTCTTTACAATCAAGCAAATATTCACAATCCATTTCAATGCTTAATTTAGTTAAAACAGTTTTTATTCCTCATTGTTT
>JALFSR010000056.1 GCA_022778745.1 Clostridiales bacterium | reverse complement strand
GTTGTGATTTACTACAAATTTACTACAAATTTGCTACGCATAATACGGAATAATACTTAATAATACGTTTTGTGCGACATTCAATTTTATATTTTGTACTTCAAGGACACTTTCCAAGTGAGAATTTGGGAGTGTCCTTTTTGCGTGTAGCAATGAGCCAAGTGCCATGCTTGCATGAGCATTTGGCGAATGCCGCGACAACGAGCAGCTATGCTGCGAGTGTGGTTATGGTCAAAAATAAAGAATTGGAGGAATAAAGCATGAACAGTACAGCGTTAGGAGCAGAAAACACAAAGAAAGAGAGCATTATTTTTATCAGTGAAGCACATGAGAAATTCTACTACGAGAAATTAGAAGAAGTAAGGCTGAACGGCCAGTTAAAACCGGCATATAATGTCCAGATTGCAGTAGAAAACTATTTCATTATTCATGGATACATTAGCAATGATCGAACCGATTACAATACACTGATTCCAGTCATCAACAAACATTTCGTTGCATTTGAAGAAAAGCTAAAAGAGGTAACTGCCGATAGTGGTTATTGCAGCGAGAAAAATCTTTTATTCTTAAAAGAGCATAACATCGACAGTTACATTAAGCTGCAAGACCACGAAAAACGAAAAACCCGTGCGTATAAGGAAGATATCGGCAAGTACTATAACATGAGCTACCATGTGTTTGAGGATGAACATTATTATGTTTGCCATGATGGCAGAGAATTGCGGCACATCCAAACGGAAACAAAAAAACAGGATGGATATACACAAACCTTTGAAGTATACGCCTGCGCAGACTGCAGTGGTTGTGAACACAAAGCCAGATGCCTCTATAAATACAATCCGGAGAAAGATGCAGATAAAAATAAGCTCATGAAGATAAATGAGCAATGGGAAGATTTGAAGGCAGCATCTCATGCAAATATAGAAAGTGAAATAGGAATTCTGAATCGTCAGATACACCCCGCCAAAAACGCTGTTGCCAAAAGACTTGTGTTTCTGCGGGGTATTGTTTATTTCCTTATGAATTGGAAAGAATCGGCATTAGCCGATTCCTCCTTTTTGTAATTTATGGAAAGTATTGACTCTTTTTATATAAGCTTATATTAGTATTATCCTTTTTGAACTTTCCAAGGACCATTACGATAAAAGATAATTGAAAGTACTGCAGCAACACACCACCCGATTGGCCATGCACACCAGATTCCGGTTGCACCGAGTGCTGTCCTTGAGAAACAGAAAGCAAGTAATACACGCAGAATCAAATCTGTAAAAGTGGCTATCATAAATTTTTTCATCATGCCGGCTCCCCTCAAAATGCCATCTGCTACTAACTTTGTAGAAACCACAAAATAGAAAGGCGACAGGATTTTAAGATAGATGATGCCTGTATGCATGGCAAGTTCAGTCGGATTATCCATAAATAATTTTAATACGATATTTCCACCAAAGAAGTAAAGTAAGAACAGTGGGAGGCTAAGCATCCATACTAATTTGACGCCAACACCAAAGCCCTGTTTTATTCGTTCAAGCTTCATGGCACCAAGATTCTGTGCCGTATAGTTGGAAATTCCGTTTCCAAGTGTGGTAAAGGAAGTAATCACCAGATTATTCAGTTTTACGGCAGCGGAATATCCGGCCATGACAGGTGCTCCGAAACCGTTAATAATACTCTGGATTATGATGTTACCTATGGAAATAAAGCTTTGCTGCAAAGTACTTGGAATGGCAATCACTACAATCTGTCTTAAAAGCTGTAAATCAAATAGAGGAGCTTTTTCTTTTCCTTCGATTTTGGCAAGTCTCTTGAATACTACAATCATTGCCAGAATGCAGCTGATTCCCTGACAGAGAAATGTTGCCCACGCTACGCCGGCTACCCCCATGTGGAATGCCTTTACAAACCAGATATCTACTGCGATATTGGACATAGAAGATATCGCCAGAAAGTAAAATGGTGTTTTGGAATCTCCGAGTGCAGAGAAGATACCGGTAGCAATATTGTAGAAAAAG
>JALFSR010000022.1 GCA_022778745.1 Clostridiales bacterium | reverse complement strand
GAATAACCGAAGGATCTGCTCTGCCAATGGAGGACTTCCCCCAATGGTCAAACGACAACAATACTATAATGCTCTGAAGGAAGCTGCATAGGATACAAAATCCTTGAGGAAAATGTGTCAACTAATCTTGACAAAATCATTATACGATATGGAAAAAGATCAGAAAAGGGAAAAAGATTAGGAGAAAAAGGAAATGAGGAAAAGAATAGGAACGAGAAAAAGTATTTGTTTTTTGATCATAGGGATTCTCATGACATCATGGTTATTGACATCTCAGAGTGCATTTGCTTCCGAGAAAACTGGAACACTGACTGTGTATTATCATGGAGTCACACCACAGGGAGTTCAGGCTGTGCTACCTGGGGCTGGTTTTTCCTTATATAAAGTAGGCGAAAAAGTGGAAAATGAATGGAAATTACAAGGAGATTTTGAAAAAGCAGCGGTGAATCTGGAAGATATGAGTTCTTCCGTACAGCGAAAAGTAGCAGAGCAGTTATATGACTTCGCAGTAAAAGAAAAACTGCAGGGAGAAATCAAGACAACAGAAAGTGATGGGAAAGCTGTTTTTCATAATTTAGAAGAAGGAATATATTTATGCGCGCCTACTTCTGATGTATCCTATGATAACGGATTATTTCATTTGGCACCTTTTTTGGTATTTGTTCCAGAGATGGATGAAAATGGAAATAGCTTTTATGATGTAACGGTAGAACCTAAAAATGAATGGGTTGAAAATGAAGCAGAACCGCAGAAGCCGATTCTGCCGGAGAAGGATCCGGCAAATACAAGTACTGATGATGTGAAAACGGGAGATGATACAAATATTTGGCTGTATGTAATTCTTTTATTTGTAAGTGTATGTATGATTATAATCAGAATCTATAAGAAAGAGAAAATGTGTGATGAAATGGACTTATAAGAATTTGCGTTCAGTGTGAAAACGGATGTTATAATATAAATTTTGATTGCTGGATTTCATAGCATGTGAATGAGAAGCAGATGAAACAGCATTGAGGAAGAAAAATCTTTGAAAAGGATGTGAAGAAATATTTTTCTGTTTGGTCTAAAAGATAAGTTTGTATATCGTATTTCCGCTTACAAATTTATTATATGAGTGGACTGGAGAATGTTAATGTTTATAGATGAAATATAGAATTATAGTGATTACAGAACAAAAAAAGAATCAGAAAAAGGAGGCTATAATTTTTTTTTGGGGGAGGTGCGGATGAAAACTTGGACCTGATTTAGTTATTTATTCAGGAGGTCATTATGTTTTCATATGAGCAAAAAATTCTAGCAGTTGAAACCTATTTAAAATGCGAAAGTTGGAGTGCTACTATAAGAATGCTAGGGTATCCTTCCGTTGGAACTCTACGTCAATGGGTTTCTGAGTATACTTCTACTGGTTTCTTACGTGATAAAATTACAAGAAAACCTAAATACTCAGAAGAACAGATTCAGATAGCTGTTGATTACTATTTATAACATGGTAGAAATAGGTCAAAAACGCTAAGGGACTTGTGATATCCAAATAGGATATATCTCAAGCAGTGATTAATCGATAGAGTTCCAGATTTTAAATATACTTGTTGTTCTGGTAATATATTGGTAAACTTAACAAAAGAAGAAAAAAAGCAAGCAGTCATTGATTTATGTTTAAGAGATACTTCTGCATCAGATATTGCTGCTAAATACAGAGTTGATCGTGTATCTCTATATAGTTGGAAACGTGAATTGCTTAACAAAAAGGATGTACAGCCTATGCCGAAACGAAAAAAGATGCCCTCAGTAGAATTATTGCAAGAAAAAGTAAGAGATTTAAATGAACAAGCAGAAAAATTAAGAAAAGAAGTATATAAACTTCAATTAGAAAAAGATGTTCTCGAAAAAGCATCTGAGATCATAAAAAAAGAACAGGGTGTCACTCTAAAAACACTGACAAATAGAGAGAAAGCCATTGTGATTGATACCCTTAGAAATAAATATTCGCTAAAGGAATTATTGTCAGTATTCCAAATGGCTAAAGGCAGTTATTTTTATCAGGCAAAAGTTAGAAATGCACCTGATAAATATAAAGAAATAAGAACTCTTATAACAAAATTTTTTAAAGAATTAAAAGAAACCTATGGTTACAGAAGAATCTATTTAGACCTAAAAGTGTTGTGCTATAATAAAGTTGTAACAGGAGTAGCTAATAAGATATAATCAATCTTATCAAGAAAAGAGGAATAAATTATGCCACAAAGTTACACACCCGAATTTAAAGAGAAGATTGTCCGTCTCCGTTTGGAGGAAGGGCGGACGATTCATAGCATCACCATTGAATACGATATTTCGAAAGAGACCATCCGCAGATGGTGTAATGAATTTAATAAAGAATGCCAAGCCAAAAGCCTTCAGAATCCTTCCTGCGCAAATGAAGCAGAAATTATGAAAGAAAATCTGCGCCTGCGCAGGGAATTGGAAGAAAAGGAAAAGGAGATCCTCTTCTTAAAAAAAGCGGCGGCATTCTTTGCAAAAGAAATCGATTAGAGGCTTATCAGTTTATCGAACAATATCATGATTTTTTCGGCGTGCGCTGGCTGCTAAAACGGACCGGTATCTGCCCGAATGCTGAAACACCGGAAGGCGAATTATTATGACCAAAAAGCAGAAGTGCTATCACAAATACAAGAAATCTACCATGCCCATAAAGGTGTGGATGGATACCGAAGCATGATGGTTTATCTGGCACGCAGAGGATAGCATTACAGCACTACGACTATTCATAAATATATGAATACGGAAATGGGTCTGTTCTCTGTTGTGCGTCCGAAAAAGCCAGGTTATGGGCATGGCAAGCCACACAAAATTTTTGAAAACAAGCTTCATCAGGATTTTACTGCTGAAAAGCCAAATCAAAAATGGTGTACGGATTTTACATATCTGTTTTTGAAAAACCATGAAGTGAGGAAATTGCCAAGGCGAACAAAAAAGTAAAAGAAAAAGTTCTTGATATGAAAAAGATTACTTGGTAAAATGTTAGCGTGAATCCGGTCATTTTCGAGTGGGTCCATTATATGAAAAATGCTAGTAGAAATGAGATACTAAGGCTATAATTATTCATTAAATAAAAAATACAGAAGGTGATAGTTTATGAAAGAAAAATCTACAGCTGCTGTTTCGGTTATCGGTGGTGCAGATGGCCCGACAAGTATCTATATTGCGAGAAGAACCGGAAAAATGTCTTTAAAAGATAGAATAAGGAACTATATATACAAGTATAAACGTAAGAAAGCAGAGAAGAAAATAGCTTATAGAACATATTCTCTGCATGAAGTGGTAGACTATGCGGTAGAGCGATACAATGAAGAAAAGTATGTAAAGAGATTCATAGGATGATTTGCTATATATGATTAAACTATTTGGTTTAGGTGTATTAAGAAAATGGGAAGTAGAGAGTCTGTGAGTGTTGGGATTAATAGTCCTAATGGCTACAGGCTTTTTTTGTTAAGAAATTGAGCAAGAAAAAAGCAAGATTTATTCATAGAAATCTGTGGTAATATATTATGGAGACATTATAAGTCCAGCTAATAAATGTCAATAGAAAAATGAAAAATGTTTTCTATTAAAAAAGGACGGACTTATCCCTTGGTGAAAATATCATTTTTCAAAAAGATATTGATTCGTTGGATCTTCAGTATTCTATCCAGCTATGTCGCATTTAGTTGCATTGTATTGGTTGATATGCTCCTGTGGAGTAATGATTTTAAAAGGCTTTTTATCTCTAAGTATTGCGAATAATATATTGCAAACTTTGTGAGAAACAGCGCCCATCGCTACGAGCTTTGGTTTTGATTTATATTTCTCCAAATAGTAATCTCGGAGTACCGGATTTTTAGCCTCGCCTGTACGAGAAACACTGATGCTTTGCAAGGTTAATGTGTGAATGACACGTCTTGCAATAGAGGAACCTCTTTTAGACATTTGAATCTTGGTTCCTTCAAATTTACCAGACTGTTTTACAGCTGGATCAAGACCAAAATAGACAAAGAGCTGTTTTGGTTTTGAAAAAGCAGAAAAATCACCGATTTCTCCCATGAGAGTTACAGCAGATAAGAAACCAGCACCTTTGAAAGTCTCAATCAAGTGAATCTGTTTGACAAAATCGGTATCTTCATTGGTATGCACAAGTTCATGCATGGCAGCGAGAATGCTTTTAATTTCTTCATCATACTTACGGATGAAGCCGATATATAAACGGATACGTTTGATATTACTGCCTAAAATATAGCCGAATTCATTTGCATCATGAGCAGCTTGGATAATGGATTTGTACTTGCTGTTAGCATATGTAAGTCCAAAACGAGCCGTTGATCTAATCGTATCAATAATTTCTTGCTTATCAGCTTCGATAAAAGCATTTGGTAAAGTATATATATCTAACAAAGTCAGAGATGTATTGGTAGTAATCTTGGAAAATATGCCAAGATACTGGGAAAACGCCATACGCAGTTCACCCTGAAGTTTGTTCACGTAGGCACTGCGATTATCCATCAAATCGTAGTACTCACGACAAAGATTACGGCAATTTAAAGCAAGATCAGATGGCATAAGAGAAACCTTTAAATCAGGTTTCAAACCAACTAAAGAAGCCTTTTTAGAATCAAAAGGTCATTATGTACTTTTTGTATGTTTGTATTTGTACTATTCTTTGTCCTATCCTAAGGGATAATACCTTATGTTTTATCTGGTGTCTATCAGGAACCGTCAGACATGATAATTATTACGGATAACATCTGATGAAGGAGAGAATGCCTTCTTCTGTTATCTGATATATAGAAACTTGTTAACCAAGTAGCCTCATTGGCTATACCAATATAATACTACGAGGAGCATTGTTTATGCAGCAAAACGAATCTGAAAATAATTATTTGCAAAAGTATGCCTGTATGGATTGGCAGATTGTAATCAAAGCATTTCATGCAAGTCCTTTAGGATACACAGATAGCGATGTTTGCTCCAGTCGTAAAAAATATGGTTGTAATGATTCTGAAAATAAGATGAAAGAATCTATTGCATATTGTTTACGAAGGGCTTTTATAAATCCGTTTTCCATAATTTTATTCATTCTTGGAATTATTACACTTTTAACAGATGGGTTTCTGTCAAGTCAGTATCAGAAAGATTTTATAAATGTCATAATTCTATTTTTAATGATTATAATAAGTGGAATTGTGAGATTCGAGCAGGAACTAAAAGCTAAAAAGGTGTCTGACGATCTGACAAAACTGGTACAAAGTTTTGTTTTTGTATTGAGAGATGAAAGATGGATTGAACTTCCGGCCAGTGAAGTTGTGGTTGGTGATCAGGTTAGGCTTGGAGCGGGTGACCGTGTTCCGGCAGATTTACGTTTGATGGATACAGAAGAACTTTTTGTATCTCAATCGGTGATAACAGGTGAAAGTCAAATATGTAGGAAAACACCAGAGACACTTGAAGAAAAACCAAATTCGATTTCTGGATACTCAAATATCCTTTTTTGCGGGACAACAATAATAGGTGGGAATGCTACCGGGATTGTACTTGCAGTAGGCGATGATACAGTTTATGGCAGTCTGAATTTGAAGAAGAATAGAGATAACCGTAGTTTTGATCGTGGGGCAAATTCAATTGCAAGGGTTTTGATACGATTTATGGCTATATTGGTGCCAATTGTTTTCATAGCTAGTGGATTGACTAAGGGAGACTGGTTGGAGGCATTCCTTTTTGCACTTTCTGTTGCAGTAGGACTGACACCGGAACTGTTACCCATGGTAGTTAATGCCTGTCTTGCAAAAGGCAGCTATTTCATGGGTAAAAAACAGACAATTGTTAAAAACATCAATGCTATGCAGGGATTTGGTAGTATGGATGTATTATGTGTTGATAAAACAGGAACTCTTACCAGAGATACTGTTATTTTGGAATACTATATTGATATTCTTGGTAACGAAAGTCAGAAAACCCTGGATTATGGCTATCTGGAAAGCTATTTTAATACCGGAGTCGGAAATCACTTGGACTCTGCAATTCGTAAAGTGGAACAGATGCCAGGGAAAGAACAGTATTATAAGCAACTCACGCTTGCGTATCATAAGCTGGACGAACAGCCTTTTGATTATAATAATCGCTTTTCAAATGTGTTGTTAGAAAAAGAAAGTGAAGAACTGCTAATAATTAAAGGAGGTATTGGTGAAGTCGTCAGTAAATGTCGATATGCAGAATATGCTGGAGAAATAGTGGAAATAGGCGAAGATGGATTTACAAGTGTTCATGCTATTGTTGATGAAATGCTTGAAGATGGCATGAAGGTTATTGCAATTGCTTATAAAAACTTGAATGAAAAAGATTCTTTGACGGCAGAGTGCAATGAATATGTACTGCTTGGTTATCTTGCTTTTTTTGATGCACCGAAAAAGAGTGCTACCAGTGCTATTGCAAAACTTCATAAACTAAATGTGAATATTAAAGTGTTGACCGGTGATCAGCGTTTGGTTGCTGAATCTATATGTCAAAGAATTGGAATACAATCTGAAAATATTCTTACAGGTTCAGATATTGACAATTTATCTCCTGATGAACTTCCATTTGCCATTGAGAGAACAAATATTTTTGCTGAGCTTTCTCCAAAGCAGAAGGCACACGTAGTGGAAGTCCTTCAAATGAATGGACACAGTGTTGGTTTCTTGGGTGATGGGATGAATGACCTTCCTGCTGTTTTGCAGGCAGATGTCGGTATTTCTGTTGAGAATGCAGCAGAAGCATTAAAAGAGAGTGCAGATGTCATTCTTTTGAAGAAGGATTTGAATGTACTTGAAGAAGGTGTTCTGGAAGGCAGAAAAGCATTTTGTAATATGTCAAAGTACATTAAGATTACGGCATCTTCTAATTTTGGAAATATCTGTGCAATTGTAGTTGCAAGTATATTGCTGCCATTTTTCCCTATGACATCAGTTCAATTATTACTTCTTAATCTGCTTTATGACATATTATGTTTAATATTGCCTTGGGATCTGGTAGATGAAGAGATGTTAGCACGTCCGCTTGATTGGTCGGGAAAAAAACTTGGTGGATTTATGATGTTTTTTGGCCCATTGAGTTCAATTTTTGACCTAATTACTTTTGCAGTGCTGTATTTTATCATTTGTCCACTGGTTTGCGGTGGAGGTTTTTTTGAACTTGAATTATCAGGTCAGACAATGTTTATTTCATTGTTCCAGACGGGATGGTTTCTGGAATCGATGTGGACTCAGATTTTGATATTACAGCTTCTCAGAACAGAAAAACTTCCATTTATTCAAAGTAAAACAGGTAAACTTGTAATTATGGTCACAATACTGGGCATAGTACTGTATACTTTGCTTCCAGTTACAGTATTCGGAAAAATGTTAGGGCTTTGCCCAATGCCGGCAGAATATTTTGTTTTTTTAGTAGCAGATGTGCTTTTGTATTTGTTTTTGGTAACGATTGCCAAAACAATGTATTTCAAAAGAAATAAAAAATTGATTTGAGGAAGGAGGACCAGAATGAAAAAACAAATTGGCTATATAAATCTGGATGCCTCCATAGCAGCATGGCTACAGGAACATCTGCCGGATTCGGCGCTAAAGGAGGGAATTGATGGAATCCTGAGAGGAGAATATCGTTCACTTATGCTGGAAATGGATCAAGATGCCACTCAGACACAGAATGATAATGTAATTGTGTGTAAAGATCTTGTGATTTCAGAAAGAGCCAGACGAGTAGAACGAGGAGGAAATGAAATACTGCTTACTCCAAAGGAATATGATATTTTGTATTTTCTTGCAAAGAATCGTGGGCAGGTTTTTACGAAAGAGCAAATATATCAGGCTGTCTGGGAAAGTGATTATGTGATGGATGACAGTAACATTATGGCTTTTATTCGAAAGCTCCGTAAGAAAATAGAACCTAATCCAGATTCACCAGAATACATACTGACCATATGGGGGATAGGATACAAATTTAGTGATAAGTTATAAAAAATGTATTTCTTGCTAAATCGCAAGGTTTTGACCATGTGATTTCCCTTGCGATTTTTTTATACTCTAATTGAAATGGAGGTGCCGAGAGTTGAAGAAAATAATCTTACAAGTATCATTGTATGTTTATGCAGGAATATCGTTTGTATGTTTTTTACTGCTTTTGGTTCCTGCAACAAATCAAACTAAGATTTTTCATGCATGGCTGTTCTGTACATATTTGTTTGAGTTTGGCCTTGGATTATCAATGCTATTGCTATCTGTGCAAATCATTAGGCTGGTTTATTTCAGAAAACAAATAAAGAAATGAAAGGAGTAAATCATGAAATATTTTTGCATAATTTTGGGAGCTGCGTTTTTCATATTCGGATTACTATTTGCTTGCGGAAAGATTCATACGCATTTGCAACTGTGGAAACATATGTCTGTAGAAGAAAAGGAAAAGATAAAAATTCATTCATTATGCCTGAATATAGGTGAAGTTATCATGTTGAATGGTATTATTTTTTTGCTTCGTGGCATATTCTCAGAAGGTTCATCTGGCTGGTTTACTATTACAATTGTTGCATGGATGATTGTTGCCGGATTTGATGTTTGGTTTATTTCGAAGAGTAAAAAATATATTAACCGCTAATCATACTTTAAAGCTGATATTTTATCAAAAATTGGAGATGAGGAAATGGATTCTGATGGTAATCTCATAAGTATCTGGCAAGCATCTAAAGAAAACAGCAGTATCTGTTTTCTTTAGATGCTTGCCTCAATAGTAATTATTATTGGAGGTTTGAAAAACTATGAACAAAAAAGAAAATCGTCGTTTAGTGCAGCAGATGGTACAAAAGACAGTATTACGTGACGAACAAAACAGCCGCATTCAGTATGCTGCAACACATAATATTCAGAAAACGCTAAACTATTTAGATACTACATTAAGTGGACTGGATGAAGAAGGTGTGTCAAATAGCAGAAGTAAAAATGGAACAAATAAAGTGACAAAGGAAAAAAGAAAGTCGCTGCCAAGAAGATTGGTTGATGCTTTCATAAATCCGTTTACAGTGGTTCTTTTTTGCCTGGCATTGGTTTCAATGGTTACAGATATGATATTTCCAAAACTGTCCTTATTTGGAAATACGCCTGAGGACTTTGATCCATTGACCGTTATTATTATCCTTGTTATGGTATTCATTTCAGGAACGCTTCGTTTTGTGCAGGAAAGTAGAAGTGGAAATGCTGCAGAAAAGCTTCTTGCAATGATTACTACTACATGTACTGTTACAAGAAAGGGACAGGAAAAAATAGAAATCCCGCTTAATGAAGTGGTTGTGGGGGATATTGTGCATCTTTCTGCCGGTGATATGCTCCCAGCAGATGTGAAAATATTGGAGGCTAAGGATCTTTTTGTCAGTCAGGCGAGTCTTACAGGAGAAAGCGAACCGATTGAAAAGGTTTCAGAAGTAAATAACGAAGTACATACAGTAACTGATTATTCAAATATTGCTTTTATGGGAAGTAATGTTATTTCTGGAAGAGCAGAGGCTGTTGTTGTTTCTGTGGGAGATAATACTCTTTTTGGTGCAATGGCCTCTGCTGTTGCAGGGGAAGCAGTTGAGACAAGCTTTACGAAGGGGGTCAATGCAGTTTCGTGGGTACTTATTCGTTTTATGTTGATAATGGTACCTCTGGTATTTGTTATCAATGGAATTACAAAGGGCGATTGGTTATCTGCATTCTTGTTTGGAATTTCTATTGCTGTTGGTCTTACTCCTGAAATGCTTCCAATGATTGTGACAACATGCCTTGCCAAAGGTGCTGTTTCGATGAGCAAGAAGCAGACCATTGTGAAAAATCTAAATTCCATCCAGAATTTTGGAGCAATTGATATTTTGTGTACAGATAAAACAGGAACACTGACACAGGATAAAGTAGTACTCGAATATCATCTCAATATTAACGGAAATGAAGATAACAGAGTTTTGCGCCACGCTTACTTAAATAGCTATTTTCAGACTGGGTATAGGAATCTAATGGATTTGGCAATCATAGAGCGTACAGAGGAGGCAGAGGCAGCTGATCCAAAGCTTGTGGATCTTTCTGAAAACTATGTAAAGGTGGATGAAATTCCGTTTGATTTTGCTCGACGCCGATTGTCAACTGTTGTGCAGAATAAAGTGGGTAAAACACAAATGATTACCAAGGGTGCGGTTGAGGAAATGTTATCCATTTGTGCATTTGCAGAGTGTGACGGTGAGATCAAACCAATGTCGGATGAAGTGCGTAATCGCATTTTGAATACAGTAGAAGAATTAAATGATAAGGGATTTCGTGTTTTGGCAATTGCGCAGAAAAGCAATCCATCTCCGGTTGGAGCATTTGGTGTAAAAGATGAGTGTGACATGGTTTTAATGGGATATCTGGCATTTTTGGATCCGCCAAAGGAATCTACGGCAGATGCAATAAAAGCACTAAAGGAATATGGTGTCACAACGAAGATATTGACTGGAGATAATGATAAGGTTACGCGTACTATATGTAAACAGGTAGGACTTGAAGTCCGAAATATGCTTCTTGGATCAGACATTGAAAATATGAGTGATGAAAAGCTTGCTAACGTAGCGGAGGACACGGATGTATTTGCAAAGTTAACTCCTGATCAGAAGGCAAGAGTTGTTTCTGTACTTAGAGAAAATGGTCATACAGTAGGATTTATGGGAGATGGAATCAATGATGCAGCAGCTATGAAATCAGCTGATATCGGAATTTCTGTAGATACTGCTGTGGATGTTGCAAAAGAATCGGCTGATATTATCCTGCTTGAAAAGGATCTTATGGTTTTGGAAGAAGGTATTATAGAGGGACGTAAGACTTATGCCAATATGATTAAGTACATAAAAATGACAGCCTCTTCGAATTTTGGGAATATGTTTTCGGTGCTTGCTGCATCAGCACTGTTACCATTTTTACCAATGGAAAGTGTGCATTTGATTTTCCTTAATCTTATTTATGATCTGTCATGTACTGCAATTCCATGGGATAACGTGGATGAAGAATTTATTAAGATTCCGAGAAAATGGGATGCATCAAGTGTTGGTAACTTTATGATTTGGATAGGACCGACCAGCTCCATTTTTGACTTTACGACATATATATTCATGTATTTTGTATTCTGTCCACTTTTTGTTTCACAGGGAGTTCTTTACAATGATCTGGCAAATCATTTTACTGGACCAGAACTTGCTCAGAAGCAATCGATGTATATGGCAATGTTCCAGGCAGGCTGGTTTGTAGAATCAATGTGGAGTCAGACACTTGTTATTCATATGATTAGAACACAAAAGCTTCCATTTATTCAGAGTCGGGCATCTGCTCCGCTGACATTGCTTACGTGTACGGGAATTGCATTTCTCACAATCATTCCATTTACGGGTCTTGGAAAAATGCTTGGATTTGTAGCTCTGCCAATCAGCTATTTTTCATATCTGATTCCATGTATCTTGTGCTATATGATACTGGCAACGAGTCTGAAAAAAGCATATGTGAGACACTTTGGAGAATTGTTATAGGAGGAAATGAAAAATGAACTGGACTAAATTATGGCTTACGCTTTTTGGAAGAACGGATATCTGGGGACTCGATATGGGCTTTTGGGTATCAATGTTGGTTGTTATCTTAATCGTGGTAATAATGAACATTGTTTTCTGGAATATGAAACCTAAAAATAAACAATGATATTTAGTTATCTATTTTGTAAAATGGGGAAGACATTCTTAGAAAGTATCTAGGGATGTCTTTTTCAGCATTTGCCAGGATTATTTCGTCAAAAAAAACTTGCAATGTATTAATTTTGTGTTCTTGGAAAGATAATGGAAAGAAGAGTGATATTTAGAAATGTTTGAAAAAAGTTAAGGTTGATTAAAAATTTAATTGATAATGAAATGGTAAAAGCCAGATACCATTTCTGATATCTGGCTATGAAGAGAAGTGCTCGGACGTGATAGGATGCTGTGGGTTTGTAGCGCGTATGCAGCACACATATCCTAAAAGCCTTTTTATGGGATTCCACAGTTTCCCAAACGTTAATTTCAGTTATCCAAGAGATAATTAGCTATATTTTATAATTTAAAAAGTTAAAAAAAGCCCGAAAGTTTTGGAAGGTCTGTCGCTGTTTGACAGGTTTTGGCCAAATGGGCTTGAAAGAGCAGCGATTATGTTTTATTTGGATTTCATGGATCAGGCAGTTTAAGAGCTTAGAGGAAATGTATTTATTCTTCCTTATGAGAAAGAACAATATTAACTTTTTTGTATCCATGGTTATTCATATAATCTTCAACTTCTTTAAAAATTTTAAGCAGATAATAGAATCGAAATTGAAAATAATTGGTTCGTAATTTGCTGTTTTGAGTTGCAATTATAAATGCTATAATTTTCATAATGGGAAATTCGACTCAAAATTTATAATGAGCAGGGTTTGAATATTATAGTTGTGAGGAATCGGTGTTATGAACAATAAAAAGAAAGTTGAATTCCGGTATTATGTTATACCAAAAGATGAGATTGTCCTTCCATTGATGGGTTCAACTTGGAATAAAGAATATGGAGAAGGCAAAGAGAGATTGCATTTTCATAATTATTATGAAGTAGGTATTTGTCATGAAGGGGAAGGTGAAATGATTCTTGGAGAACAAGAAATCCATTTCTATTCTGGGTGCATCTCTATCATTCCACAGACAGAGCTACATACTATTAATACATTTGGGAAAAAAGCTAGCTGGGAATGGATGTATTTTGATATTTATGAATTGCTGGAAGAATTATATCCAGACGATGATATTTTAAGAGAGAATATAAGACATATCGTTGAAAAGCGGGGAAAATTGCTGATGCCAGATACAGATATTCAAAAAATGAACTTTCTTATTCGGGGAATCTTTAATGAGATTCAGAGCAAAGGTTATATGTACAGAGATATGATAAAGCATATGCTTTTAATGTTAGTGGTTGAGATTGTGAGAAAACTGCAAAATAAAGACATGCCAGAAAGAGTTCCTATTAAAAAAACAGATATTTTTCCTGCAATTGCATATATTAAAGAGAATTATCATTCTCTGATAAAGGTAGGAACGCTTGCTCATTGTAGTGGTATGAGTGAAAGCTATTTTCGAAAAGTTTTCGAAAAATATATGAATATGAAGCCACTTGATTATATCAATTTTGTTCGTATTCAAAAGAGTTGCGCCTTGCTTCGTGAAACGAATTTATCTGTCTCAGATATAGCAGAGCAGGTCGGATATGAAAGTATTTCATCTTTTATCAGAAACTTTAAAAAGATTGTTGGATGTACCCCTCATCAATGGAAAATAGATGAAGAATTTGAAAAGAACAAATTGTTTAAGTACAATGTAACGGCTTTAAAAGGGTGGCTTGAGTAAAAGATCGAATTTGCAATTTTTTAAGCGTAAATTGAAAACATAATAAATGCTATTTATGTTAGAATTGTTATAATCAAAAAAAGAATAATCCGAATTTTTTGTGTAATCTGATTAAGAGAAAGAGTTTCTATGTGCTCATCGTTTTACAGATTGTATGATGAATAATAAATTGTCTAATATCATACATACTTACAATCATACTATTTATGCATTGATTAATACTTGATATTATATTGAAAATGAAACAGGAAAATATAGCGAAATAAAGGAAGGCGCTTATCGCCACTTTTTATCTAGTATGTATAATAACGAAATAGTTGATTCCATTACAATTGCTCAGATTGGGCAGGAGGCAGAGAATAGTTATTTCGGAAAGCCATATGGATTAATGGACCAGATGGCTTGTTCTGTAGGTGGATTGAATTACATTGACTTTGAAAATTCGGAAGATTTCCCTGTTGAGAAAATTGAAGTTAACTTTGATTCATTCGAGCATTCTTTATGCATTATTGATACGAAAGTATCATATGTAGATTTGATTGATGATTATGCAGAAATTCTAGCAGACATGAGAAAAGTTGCTGCTCTCTTTGATGTAGATGTATTGAGACAAACCAAGGAAGAAAATTTATATAAAGAACTGTCTTTAATTAGAAAATACGCTAGGGGTTGCATCCATTGGTTTGATGAAAATGCTTGTGGAATTTTAGAGACCGAGATTGGAAAAGTCTTTGTGAAGGTGTTAGAGGATGCAGATGTTTATAAGTGTACGGAAACTGGAAGAGACGCATTTATGAGATTTATTGATAGATTATAACAAGCTAAAGAATGTATTAAAATACATATAAATAAAGCAATTAGTAACTCGCTAATATAATTTTTAATTATATCAAAAAGTGTATAAAAGGAGGAAAAAAATATGATTATTCCACGTTATTATGAAGATCTTCATATGCTGCATGAGAACACAATGCCTGACCGTTCATACTATGTTCCGGCTTCGACTCAGATGGATTGTCTCGTAGAAGAGAGAGAAAAATCTGATCGAATCCAGATGCTGAATGGAAACTGGAAATTTAAGTTCTATAACAGCATATATGATCTGAAAGAAACATTCTATAACATCGGATTTGATGCCGATGATTATGAAGAGGTGCCTGTCCCTGGTATGTGGCAGAATTATGGTTATGATAATCATCAGTATACCAATTTCCGCTATCCATTCCCAGTTGATCCGCCGTATGTGCCTCAGGATAATCCGTGTGCTACCTATATCCATAAGTTTTTCTATCAGAAAGATGCAAATGCACCGAAGGTATTTTTAGAGTTTGAAGGAGTAGACTCCTGCTTCTATCTGTGGCTGAATGGTAAATATATCGGATATAGCCAGGTCTCTCATGCACTCAGTGAATTTGATGTGACTTCTGTTATGGAAGAGGGAGAAAACACATTAGCTGTTCTTGTGTTGAAATGGTGTGATGGAAGTTATCTAGAAGATCAAGATAAGTTCAGAATGAGTGGTATTTTCAGAGATGTATATCTGATGAAGAGACCAGAGCAGTGTATTTATGATTATTTTATTCGTACATCATTTGACGCTGAAAAAGCGACAGTAAGTATCGAAACGAAGTATCTGGATAGGACAATTCCGGTAAAAGTTTCTGTATTTGATGCTGATGGAATGCTTGTAACGAATTTTGTGTATGAGGGAAATACTTCTTTTGAAATTGTAAATCCAAAACTGTGGAACAGTGAGCAGCCATATCTATATACGCTGATTCTGGAGACAGAGCATGAAGTAATCACCGAATATATTGGTATTCGTGAAATTCATATAGAAGGAAATGTTGTTTATGTTAATGGAGCTCCAATTAAATTCCGTGGTGTAAACAGACATGATTCAGATCCGGTTACAGGTTTTGTAATCAGTGTGGATCAGATGAAAAAAGATATGGAAATGATGAAACAGTATAACTTTAATGCAATTCGTACTAGTCATTATCCAAATCAGCCGATGTTCTATCAGATGTGTGATAAATACGGATTTTTTGTAATTGACGAAGCTGATAATGAAAGCCATGGTCCATGGATGCTTTGTTATTCAAATGATACCGATGCAGAACGTGCAAGCAGATGGAACGAATTAATCTCAGATAATCCGGAATTTGATGAAGCAACTCTCGATAGAACGAAAAAACTCGTATTACGTGATAAGAATCGTCCGTCTGTTGTAGTTTGGTCTATGGGAAATGAATGTGGATATGGTTGTACATTTGAGAAAGCATTGGAATGGACAAAGAAATATGATCCTAGCCGATTGACTCATTATGAGAGCGCATATTATAGAGGACGCAAACGTAAATATGATTATTCAAATATAGATCTTTACAGTCGTATGTATCCTAGATTTAATGAGGTTCTCGATTATGTAAATTCTGAACCAGATAAGCCATATATCATGTGTGAGTATTGTCACTCCATGGGAAATGGTGCTGGTGATTATGAAGATTATTTTGAACTGATCGAAAAATATGACTGTATTTGCGGTGGTTTTGTCTGGGAATGGTGTGATCATACTATTTATAAAGGTAAAACCGAGGATGGAAAAGATATCTATTTCTATGGTGGTGACCATAATGAATATCCACATGATGGAAACTTCTGTATGGATGGTCTTGTTTATCCAGATCGTACTCCGCATATGGGATTGTTGGAATTTAAAAATGTTCACAGACCTGCAAGAATCGTAGCTTATGATCAGGAAACCGGAAAAGCAGTTATTAAAAATGAGATGAATTATGTAGATTTAAAGGAATATCTGGAAATCGCATATGAAGTAACGGCTGATGGTGAAGTGATTGCTACAGGAAAGATTGATGATGCCAATATTCCAAATGTATATCCTCGCAAAACCGCAGATTTAAGTGTGACAGTTCAGATTCCAGAAAGTGGACGTATTTATCTGAAGTTTATCTATTTGCTGAAAGAAGCAGATGATTTCCGTAAAGCAGGGGATATTCTTGGATTTGATGAGATTCCACTCAAAAATAATGATTCAAGAAATCAGACAAGCCTGCAGTGGAAATTGAATGCAGAAAAGAACAGCAAGGAGCTTCCACAGATTGCAGTATCCGAGACAGACAAGCAGCTGATTGTGGAGGGAAATTCATTTAAGTATGTATATAGCAAACTTTATGGTACTTTTGATCAGTTAATTGTAAACGGTAAAGAATTTCTGGATAAACCAATGGAACTGAATGTTTGGAGAGCACCAACTGATAATGATATGTACATTAAAGTAGAGTGGTTAAAAGCCATGTACGACAGAGCAGTTTCCAGAGCGTATGTGACTAACTATGCACTTACCGCTGGATATCTTGAGATTCATAGTGTCATGTCGATGTCTGCTGTTACAGTTCAGCGTATGATGAATATTAATACCATCTGGAGAATTGATAATTCTGGACAGATTTCTGTCAAAATGGATGTAGTGAGAGATCTTGATTTCCCTGAATTACCAAGATTTGGTCTTCGTCTGTTTGTGCCGGAGAGCATGGATCAGGTTACTTACTATGGACTTGGACCAGAAGAAAGTTATGAAGATAAACGCAGAGCCGCAAGACATGGTAAGTTTTCACAGAATGTGATGGATCTTCATGAAGATTACATTAAACCACAGGAGAATGGCAGTCATGCTGACTGTGATTATGTAATGATTGAAAGTCATGATGCAGCTATCAAAGCATATACAGAGAACAAGTTCTCTTTTAATGCTTCTGTTTATACACAGGAAGAACTTACAGAAAAGAAGCACAATTATGAGTTGATTCCTTGTGGCAGTACAGTATTAAATCTTGATTTCCGTCAGAATGGTATTGGATCTAATAGTTGCGGTCCGAGACCACAGGAAAAATACAGGCTCGATGAAGAAAAGTTTACCTATACAATGAACCTGATTTTTGAAATAAAAGAAAAGTAATGGGAGATAGAAAATGGAAGAGAAAAAGTATTTAACAATAGTAAATAAGATAGGATATGGAGCCGGTGATATTGCAGGTAATGTTGTTTATGCACTGCTTGCTTCATTTGTAATGATTTTCTTGACCGATACGGTTGGGCTGGCGCCTGGTATCGTAGGAACATTGATTGCTGTATCTAAGCTTTTTGATGGAATTAGTGATGTTTTCTTCGGAGCAATGATTGATAAGACACATAGCAAGATGGGGAAAGCAAGACCTTGGATGTTTTATGGGTACTTTGGTTGTGCTGTCTGTTTAATTGCAATTTTCTGTATCCCAGCAGATATTAGTCCATTTGCGAAGTATGCATGGTTCTTTATTGCTTATACTGTACTTAATGCAGGTTTCTATACAGCAAACAATATTGCATATTCTGCACTTACTGCTCTTATTACAAAGAATAATCATGAGCGTGTTCAGATGGGTTCCATTCGTTTCATGTTCGCATTTGGTACTAGTATGCTGATCCAGGCTGTTACAGTAGGTCTTGTAGCACGTCTTGGTGGTGGTGCAGCAGCTTGGAGAACAGTAGCAATTATCTATACTATTATTGGTGTTATTTCTAATACTCTTTCTGTACTTTCAGTAAAGGAACTTTCTCCAGAGGAACTTTCTGAATGTGATGAGGCGAATAATGGTGAGGCAGAAGAAAAGTATAGTCTTATCGATGCATTTAAAATTCTTGTACATAATAAATACTTCCTTATGATTTGTGGTGCATATCTGTTAATGCAGTTTTATTCAGCAACACTTGGCATGGGAATTTACTTCATGAAATATGTTCTTAAAGACGAACTTATTTATGGTAAGTTTGCATGGGCGATCAACATTCCAATGATAGTAGGTCTTTTAGTAACACCATCGCTAGTTGCACATTTTAAGGGAATGTACAAATTAAACATTAGTGGTTATATTGTTGGTACTCTTGGACGTTTAGGAGTTCTTGTAGCAGCTTATATGGGAAATATTCCTTTTATGTTTGTTTTTACAGCAATTGCTGCATTAGGTATGAGTCCACTTCAGGGTGATATGAATGCTTTAATTGCAACTACTTCTGAGTATACACGATTAACTACAGGAAAACGAGTGGATGGTACTATGTATTCCTGTACATCATTCGGAACTAAAGTTGGAGGCGGTATTGGTACTGCTATTACAGGTTGGTTATTGGCAGCAAGTGGTTATGTTCAAAATGCAGATGTACAGCCGGATTCCTGTATCAACGTGTTATATATTATGTATCTGTGGCTGCCGATGATTTTCAATCTCTTAATCACATTTATCCTGATTAGACTGAAGGTTGAAAAGGCGAACGAGGAACTGCGAGCAAAAGCGAAATAAGATAAGAGGAGAAATTTAGGATGCTAAAGGGAAATCCTTGGTAATTCGATTACCGAGGGGAAAGCGTTTTTATGCAAATACCAAATATATGGTTGTATAGTTTGACCTTATGTGTTATACTATATGCATGAAAATCTAATTTATTACCGTACTTCTGTGTGTAATATTAACTATCAGGTAGTGTGGTCTGTTAAGTACAGATGAAAAATACTGAACGCTGAGGTGAAAGTTTACAGATGAAAAGAATAATGATTACTAATAAAGAAGGAGTAATCATTATGTCACAACATCTCAAAAGTCTGGTAATTGTACATAACCGTAAAATATTAGATAAGAGATATTTGGAGTACCAGTATCCAAAATATATTAAGATTGAAAAAAGAAGAATTACTAAATGTGTTATAGGGATATTTATTAAATTTTGATTAGAGTAGAATGACCTTGTTTGATATAGATGAACAAGAGTCTCAAGTTTTTTCTAAGACTGCAGATGGGTTAGAGGTTTTCATTGATTATATCAAAAGATAATGAAATGATTCGACTGCTTGCAGTATTGGACAGGAGAGTTGGAAAGAGAACTCTTGAAAAATTAAAAGACGAGCGAATGAAACAGCCAGAATGGTTAAGATTCTTTTATGATCTGCGTCTGAAAGCAGAAGAAGGGATATAATTGTTGAGCTTTATCCAGTTATAATGCATTTGCGATAAAACTATTAAAAAAATTGGACACATTACAGTGACTTTCATCTCTGTAATGTGTCTTTTTATCTTGTTTGATAAAAGTTTATCATAATGTATGATAGGAAGGTTTCATTTGATGGAAAGTACAGAACTCACGAAATCCTATTTTTTTCAATACTTGTTTTATTTCTTTAATGTGATCCGCAAGGTGATTAGTTTCATGGGAGTCGGAGCCAATTGTAATGATTCTTCCACCAAGTCGATAATATAATTCAAGAATGTTCTTTGAAGGATGAAGTATTAAGTTCGATTCCTTTTCCTATAAATCTCCCCTTTCATTAGTTTGTGGCTGATGTATTGCTTGTTTTTCTGCAAAGTATCTCATGCATAGTGAGCATAACAATGAGTAAGAACAATAAATAGAATGGAAAAAGATGTATTGTAATATGATTAGCGATCCATCCAAATACAGGTGGCATAAAGGAAGTACCAACATAGGCACTTGCCATTTGGACTCCAATGACAGCCTGTGATTTATCTGTTCCAAAATGCTGTGGCGTTAAATGAATGATGCTTGGATAGATTGGTGCGCATCCAACGCCAATAATAATTAATCCAATATAAGATGTAGCCGTTCCAAATGGAAGTATGATACACAAAATTCCAAGAATAATAATAGATTCACCAAGTCGTATCATTTGCGCATCATTTAATTGAAAAGTAATGAATCCACTTACTGCTCGTCCGACAGTAACTCCAAGAAAGAATAGACTGGCAAAACCAGCTGCAGTGACTTCATCAACCCCCTTTCCCGATACAAGATAGCTGCTTGCCCATAAACCAACGGTCTGTTCCAATGCACAGTAACAGAAAAAGCAGAGCATAACAGCTTTTGCACCAGGAAGAGACAGAATAGATTTGAGTGACAATGGCTGTGCAGAGATATGTGTTTCTTCTGTCGTTTCATTGTCAGAATCAGCATTTCTCTTCCATAATGGCAAACTTAAAAATAAAACAATCGCCAGTATAATCTGAATCATACTAATCCATCGATAACCAGTGTTCCATGTATATCCATTGGTAAGGGCAGTACTCATAATATATGGACCTACGGATGCTCCAACTCCCCACATGCAGTGAAGCCAGCTCATATGCCTGCTGGCATAGTGCAGTGCAACATAGTTATTTAATGCCGCATCAATACTTCCAGCGCCAAGGCCATAAGGGATAGCCCAAAGGCAGAGAAGTGGGAAGGAATGACTGATGGAAAATCCGAATAATGCAGCGGCTGTTATGGCGACACTGATTGCGGTTATCTTTCCAGTTCCGAGGAGGCGTGTCAGTCGATCACTGTTCAGACTCGATATAACAGTGCCAAGTGAAATGATCATGAAAATAATTCCAGACCATGACATAGGAACATCCATTTCTGGATAAATCACTGGCCATGCAGAGCCAAGAAGAGAATCTGGAAGTCCTAAACTAATGAATGCGAGATAAATAATAGCGAGTAATAATGAAAACATGGAGTCTCCTTTCATATTTGAAATTATCAATATGCAATTATACTTGCAAGAAAAGAAAAATTATAGTACAATACTAGCTAAAATATAGTACAAAATAATCAGGATTGAATAGTTATGGCAATATCAGAATGTAATACAAGGATCGATGAAAAAGGGAAGGAACTCCTTCAGCATGGTACAGTGCTATTTCCAGCTGCGTGTTATTATGATGATCTTACAGAGAATCCTGTGCCGTGGCATTGGCATGAGGAACTAGAAGCAGTAATTGTTACAGAGGGCAGTGCCGTGTTTGCTGCGGATCATGAAAGGGTCGAATTAAAAAAAGGGGAAGGCTGCGTAATTAATGCTAATATTCTTCATGCAGCATGGAATGCGGGAGATCAAGTATGCAGACTCCATTCAATTGTGTTTCATCCAAAACTAGTTGGAGGTGCATCAGAAAGCATTTTTTGGCAAAAATATTTATTGCCTATACTGGAGAACAGAGTTTTTTATATGCTTGCATTAAAATTAATTCCAAAGGATATAGTTTTGCTAGATTATATCGAACATGCATGGCAAAGCATTGCAAATGAATCACCAGGATATGAATTTATGGCTAGAGATTCCCTGTCTAGGCTGCTTTTTATGATGCAAGAATATATACCTCATCAAGAAAAAGATATTTCACAGAAAGTACGAAGAAATGAAGAACGGATTAAACGAATGTTGGATTATATTAGAAAACATTTGGCCGATGAAATCAGCATTCAAGAAATTGCTCATGCTGCATCGGTATCTTCAAGTGAATGTATTCGCTGCTTCAAACAAACAATTGGAACAACGCCAATTCAGTATGTGAGACAGATGCGATTGCAGAAAGCTACAGAACTGCTGATGTCATCAAACAAGAAGATTATTGAAATCGGCATAGAATGTGGATTTCAGGAAATGAGTTATTTTTCAAGAATATTTAAAGAACAATACGGAGCAACACCATCAAAATATCGAGTACAAAATAAATGATATGAGAAATAGCGCAGCGAATTATATCAATATTAGAAAACAAGGAACATATACTATAATAATAAGATATATTTAAATGAAATTAGAAGCTTTATATGTGGAAATGGCGAAGTGGATTTCAAATACTCGCCGTACTGTTTATTTCATTTCATAAAAGGGGGAGTATATGGACTTTGGCGTTACAAGTGTAGTTGCGATTACGGTTATCTGCTATTTAGTTGTGGAAATTACAAAATTAATCAAATTGGATCGTAAATATGCTCCAGTGCTATGCGGAATACTTGGTGGAATTCTCGGTATCATTGGGATGTATACAATCAAAGAATTCCCAGCAGATGATATTTTATCTGCGATTGCAGTTGGAATTGTAAGTGGTTTAGCTGCAACGGGCATCAATCAAGTATGTAAGCAGTTAATCCCAGCAAATAAGCAGCAAAAGGAAAAGAAACATGAATAAGAAATAAATGGTCTTATTTTCAGTTTAATTTTGTTAAAATGTCTATTTACGATTGCTCTATTTTGGGAGTAGGCTAATAAGGGTCTCTAAGGAAGTATTTTTAAAGATAGAGGAATGATATGGTTTTCTATTTAGAATGATGTTTGAGATATTTTTGCAGAGAAGTAGGATGTGTAAAATAGAGAAAGAACAGATTATCTTGATAGGTATAGACGAAAATTGAGAATATCTGCTTAACAGAATAAATTGATGATTATTAGAGAGAAAAGGGTTGTTTTTGCAATAAAAAATTGCAAAAATAATCCTTTTTGATATGGAAAGACAATAGTGATTTACGAAAAGCTAACAAAAGTTTGCAGATGATTAACGGATATTTAAGATGAATCTGCTTTTTTTAGAAGCATTTTCTAATTAGAATAGGAAAGGAAATAAGACAAGGAGGAATCAAAAGTGGCAAATATTGAACTTTGCAATGTATCAAAAATATATGAAAATCATAATTGTGTAGTGAAGGATTTTAATTTAAGTATTAAAGATAAAGAGTTTGTCATATTTGTTGGACCGTCTGGATGCGGCAAATCAACGACATTACGAATGATTGCAGGATTGGAAGAAATCAGTGATGGGGAGCTTTGGATTGACGGAAAATTATGTAATTATACTGAACCAGGAGACAGAGGACTTTCTATGGTATTTCAAAATTATGCACTGTATCCTAATATGAATGTATTTGATAATATGGCATTTTCATTAAAAATTCGGAATATTCCAAAGAATGAAATAAAACAAAAAGTAGAGCAGGTAGCAAAAATATTAGAGATTGAACAGTTATTGAAAAGGAGACCAAAAGAATTATCTGGCGGACAGAGACAGCGTGTTGCAATTGGAAGTGCAATTGTAAGAAACCCAAAAGCATTTTTAATGGACGAACCGCTCTCAAATCTGGATGCAAAGCTGCGTGCTCAGATGCGTATTGAGCTGGCGAAGATTCATAAAGAGCTTGGTACGACAATTATTTATGTAACACATGATCAGACAGAAGCAATGACACTCGGTACTCGAATTGTAGTGATGAAAAAAGGAGAGATTCAGCAGGCAGATACACCGACAAATCTTTATCAATGTCCAGCAAATGTATTTGTAGCAGGATTTATCGGATCACCAGCGATGAATTTTTTTCCAGCATATGTCGGTCAGCTTGCAGGAAAAGCGTTTCTCCATTTAGACAATAATGTTAATGGTACAGTTTTAACACCAGTAAAAAAGATAGAACGGATTTTGAAAAATGCGTATTTAGGGAAAAAAGTAATTGTTGGAATTCGACCAGAAGATATTTATGAATATGAAGATGCAAAAGAAAGAGGATTTGATGTCTCAATGAATGTTATAGAGGCAGTAGTAGATGCCAGAGAGATGCTTGGCTCCGAAGTGATTTTACATTTTGAATTTCCAGAAGGAAATTTTGCAGCAAGAGTAGGGGCAGAAAATCAAAATTATCCAGGTGATGCAGTAAAGTTATATTTTGATGTAGAGAAGCTGCATATTTTTGATAAAGAGACAGAAAAAAATATTCTTTTCATACTATAAAGTAAATGATGTTGGAGTCAAAAGCTTTTGTATGGTAATAAATATTTAGGAGGAATTATTTTGAATCAAAAGAAATTAAAAACAGGAAAAATTGAGCCATATTTATATATTGTGCCAAGTATTGTTCTGTTCGGAGTGTTTTTATTTTACCCATTTTTTAAAACAATTTATTTAAGTCTTTATAAGACAAATAAAATGGGAGAGGCAAAGTTATTTGTAGGACTGCAAAATTATATGGATTTATTTCAGTCAAAATCCTTCTATAACAGTTTAGCTGTTACATTAATCTTCGTAATGATTGTTGTAATAGTCAGTATGCTGTTAGGACTTATTACAGCAGTTCTCTGTAATCGTACATTCCCGGGAATTCGGGTATTTAGCACTGCATACGCTTTGCCGATGGCGATTGCATCCAGTTCAGCAGCAATGATTTTTCAAATTATGCTGCATCCAACAATTGGTATTATCAATAAAATATTTAGATTGGATATTAACTGGTTAAACGATCCAAATACTGCATTGATCTGTGTAGCTCTTTTAACAGCATGGCTGAACAGTGGAATTAATTTCTTATATTTTTCCGCAGGTTTGAGCAGTATCGATGAAACAATTTATGAACGTGCATCAGTTGATGGAGCAAACGGGGTACAGAAATTTTTTCATTTAACACTTCCTGGTTTGAGTCCGATTATGTTTTATACATTAGTTGTTAATATTATTCAAGCATTTCAAGCGTTTGGTCAAGTGAAAATTTTGACAGAAGGCGGACCAAATGATACAACAAATCTAATTGTATATTCGATTTATCGTGATGCATTTTTCAATTATCGGTTTGGAAGTGCGGCGGCACAGTCTGTTATTTTATTCTTAATTGTTATGGTAATTACATTAATCATGTTCCGTATTGAAAAGAAAGGAGTAAAATATTAATGAGTTCAACAATATTAGCAGAAAATACGAATCGAATTTCAAAAAAAGAGCTTTTAGAATTAAAAGAAGCAATGAATCAAAAAGCAATTACAAAGAAACGAATCAGAATAGCCACTACGGTTGCAGCAAATATATTAGTCACATTTGTTGTTCTGCTTCCTTTGCTTTATGCAGTGAGCATTGCATTTATGCCATCCGGAGAATTGTTTACAACTGACTGGAATTTGCTTCCAAAGAGTCCAACATTTCAGAACTTTAAAGATGCATTAACAAAAGTACCATTATTACGTTTTATAGGAAATTCATTTCTTGTAGCAGGATGTATTACAATTGGACAGATTATTTCTTGTTCATTAGCTGCATTTTCGTTCTCATTTTTGGAGTTTAAAGGAAAAGGGATCTTATTTATGATCGTTATGGCAACAATGATGGTTCCTGGTGAAGCAACCATTATATCAAACTATCTGACTGTTGGAAAAATGGGAATTTTAGATACTTATCCAGTATTAATTTTACCATATTTAACATCGGCGATGGGAATTTTCTTATTCCGTCAGTTTTATATGTCATTTCCAATTTCTCTTTATGAATCAGCAAAATTGGATGGATGTACGAATCTTAGATTCATTTGGAAAATATTAATTCCGCTGACGAAATCAGCAATTGGCGCAATGGCTGTTTACACATTTATTAATGCATGGAATATGTATATGTGGCCGTTATTAGTAACAGGTTCGGATTCTCTTAGAACAGTGCAGATTGGAATTAGTATGTTAAACAGTATTGATTCTCAATCAATCACAACGATGATTGCAGGTGTTGTGATGGTCATTATACCGTCGATTTCCATTTTTATTATTGGACAAAAGCAGTTGATTCGTGGAATGTTCTCAGGAGCTGTAAAAGGATAATTTATAATTATCTATTTGACTAATACTACATAAGTATATGCAGCAGAAAAAGTTTGAATGAAAGTACGACCTTGGCAATTCATTTTATTATTGATTGCTCTATTCATTTGAAACAGGAGTATTCTTGCTGAGGTTTTTAATAAAAATAAAGGAGAAAAATTATGAGAAAAAAATTAGTATCATTAACAATGGCGGTAAGTATGTTAATTATGGCTCTTGCTGGATGTGGAAATCAGAGTGTGCAGCAGACTTCTAACGGAAGTTCTAAGTCTGAAGCAGAGAAAACAAGTCAAGATCAAACGGATGATTCAGCAGATCAAGTAACAATGGCGGATGTTTCTGATATAGATGGAACAACCATTTCTTTCTGGCATTCTATGGGTGGTGTAAATGGTGAAGCGATACAGACACTTGTTGAAAAGTTTAATAAGGAAAATGAATATGGGATTACAGTCAATGCACAATATCAAGGGGAGTATGATGATGCAATTAATAAGTTAAAGAGTGCTCAGATTGGAAATATGGGAGCCGATCTTGTACAAGTTTATGAAATCGGAACACGATTTATGATGGAGTCAGGATGGATTGTTCCGATGCAGGATTGTGTTGATCAAGATAATTATGACGTGTCAAAGATTGAGCCAAATTTAGCAGCTTATTATACAATTGATAATCAATTATACTCGATGCCGTTTAATTCTTCTACTCCACTGTTATATTACAATAAAGATATGTTTGAGAAAGCTGGAATCAAAGAAGTACCAGACAGTTTAGAAGGTATTGAGGAAATTGGACAAGAATTACTCGATAAAGGTGGTGCAGGAGAAGTTATTTCTCTTGGTGTTTATGGCTGGTTTTTTGAACAGTTTATCGGAAAGCAAGGACTTTTTTATGCAAATAATGGAAATGGAAGAGAAGCATTAGCAACGGCTGTAGAATTTGATAAAAATGGTGCAGCGAAGAATTTATTGGAGGAGTGGAAGTCGTTATCAGGAAAAGGATTTGCTCCAAATGTTGGACGTGGCGGTGATGCTGGTTTGGCTGATTTTTCCTCTGGAAAAGCAGCAATCACGCTTGGTTCTACCGCTTCTTTAAAGCAGATTTTACAAGATGTAAATGGAAAATTTGAAGTTGGAACAGCATATTTTCCTAAGGTAAAAAAGAGCGATGAGGGAGGCGTTTCAATTGGAGGTGCTTCTTTGTGGGCATTAAACAATAACGATCCAAAAAAACTTCGTGCAACTTGGGAATTTGTTAAGTTTTTGATTTCTCCAGAATCACAGGCATATTGGAATGCACAGACAGGATATTTTCCAGTGACAGTAAAAGCACATGAAGAAGACGTATTTAAGAAAAATATTGAACAATATCCACAATTTGAAACAGCGATTCAGCAGCTTCATGATTCTTCACCAAAATATGCTGGTGCATTAATTAGTGTATTTCCAGAAGCAAGAGCAACGGTAGAGTCAGAAATTGAAAACATGTTAAATGGTAAAAAGTCTGTAGATGATGCGGTAGCAGATATGGCAGAATCAATCAATAAATCCATAGAAGAATATAACTTATTGAATATGGAGTAATGATGCGATGAAAAAGACGAAAATTTTTGGTCATAGAGGCGCAAGTGCAATGGCTCCTGAAAATACATTGGAAGCGTTTGCACTTGCAATAGAGCAGGGGGCAGATGGTGTAGAATTAGATGTACAGATGACAAAAGATGGGCAACTTGTAGTTGCCCATGATGAAGTCATCAATCGTGTGAGTAATGGGACGGGAGCAATTCGTGATTATACATTGGAACAATTAAAGCAGTTTTCATTTAATTGTACACATCCAGAATATAAAGATGCAGTAATTCCAACATTAAAAGAAGTATTGGAGCTGACAAAGCCATCCGAATTGTTAGTTAATATTGAGTTGAAAACAGGCATTTTCTGGTATGATAACATAGAGGAAGAGACTGCAAAGTTAGTAAAAGCAATGGATATGGAAGAACGAGTTATTTATTCTTCTTTTAATCATTATAGTGTGCAAAAGATGAGACAGCTTTGCCCAAAATCAGAGACAGCATATTTATACAGTGATGTAATGCTTCATGTGGAAGAATATGCGAAAAAGACAGGAGTTCAAGGACTGCATCCAGCATTATATCATGTAAAAATGTCTGATTTTTTAGAACAATACAAAAAAAGTGGACTTGCAGTGCGGGTATGGACGGTAGATAAAGAAGACGACATTCAATTTTTAATAGAGAATGGTGTTGATGCAATTATTACAAACGACCCAGAGAAAGTAGTGAAGCAGAGGGCAAATATCTGCTTGGCAAGAAATGGCTGGTGAATAGAATGTTAAATGAGAAAAAGTTATTTTTATTAGATATTGATGGAACAATATGTAAGGGAACTCAATTATTAGATGGAGTACATGATTTTCTCGAAGATGTGAAAAATCAAGATGGAAAATGTTTATTTATCACAAATAATGCAACAAGAAGTGTAAGTGATTATAAAGTGTATTTTCAAAACATGGGACTTGATGTGAAAGAAAAAGATTTTGTGACAACAACGATCGTAACGGTAGAGTATTTGAAGAAGCATCATGATAAAGAAATGATTTTCGTTGTGGGAACGGATTCTTTTATCCAGGAGTTAGAAAAGAAAGGAATTCAGACAACACAAGATCCAATGGATTCTTCTATTGCATGTGTTGTGATTTCATATGACAATCAGTTAACTTATCAAAAATTAGAAAATGCATGCAGAGTATTGACAACAAGAGATGTAGATTATATTGCTACGAATCCAGATCTCGTATGTCCAAATGAATTTGGATTTGTGCCAGACTGTGGTTCAATTTGTGAGATAATCGAACATGCTGTGCAGAAAAAACCAAGATATATGGGCAAACCAGACACTGCGATAGTTCAGTTTGCGATGAAAACGGCGGGAATGTTAAAAGCACAGGCTTTGCTTGTAGGAGATCGTTTGTATACAGACATTGCTTGTGGAAATCGTGCAGGAATTGATACAGCACTCGTATTGACTGGAGAGGCGATAAGAGAAGATGTTCAACATTCTAGTTATCACCCAACGTATGTATTTGATTCGATTGCAGCATTGCATAAAGAATGGAAGGAAGAAAACAGTACTTGCATATAAAAAATGTATAGAAAATCTTGAATAACACCAAAAAAATGTAAAAATTCGAGAAAACCAAGAAACCTATTGACTTTTTTAAAGATTAAGATACGATTTAATTAAATACAAAGGCATTTTGCTAGTAAAGCAAAGCGCCTTTTTTTAATTTTAGTGGAAAAGAAGGTGGACAGATGAAAAACATAGATTTGTTAAAACGTACCGATACGGCATTTGTATGCAAGACTTCATGCAGGGCATGAGAGCATGTGCCGAGAAGTGCGCCGTCTGGAAGGAAGAATTGATCGCTGTAATATTCATTACAAAAAAGGTGTGATTACTCGTCTGGATGAATTAGTCCAAGAAGAAAGATTAAATTATCCTGAAATATTAAAGGAAATCGAACAAATCCTGGAGGTGTAAGCCTTTGGAAAACTTAGTCTTTCATTATCATTTAAAAATTGAATTTAGTGAGCCTGTGAAAAATCACAGGTTCACAGTAAAATGTATTCTTCAGTCGGATGAGCAGCAGAGGATACAGAACGAAAGTATTAAAATCTTTCCAAATGAATCTTTATGTGAAAGCAAAGATTCGTTTGGAAATTGTTGTATTTTTTGGCAATACAGATAGTCCACATCAGCTGTTTAAGGTGGAAGTAAAGGGAAGAGCAACAACGGGGCTTTCTGCCTGTATTAAGGCAAAGGCTAGACATCAGATCAGTATGTTTCGGTATCAGACAGCATATACAAAACCAGAAAACGAGTTAGAAAAAATGTTTTCAAGCATAGATTTTAGCGGATGTGATACAAATTGGAAAAAGAGTATGCGGATTATGGAGAAAGTGTATCAGACACTTTCTTATGTTAAAGGTGCTACAACTGTTGAGACGAGTGCAGAACAGGCATTGCAGCTTGGACAAGGAGTATGTCAAGACTATGCGCATATTATGATTTCACTGTGCCGAATGGCAGGAATCCCTTCCAGATATGTAGTTGGTATGTTAATAGGAGAAGGACTAAGTCATGCATGGGTAGAAATTGAAAGTAATGGATATTGGTATGGACTTGATCTGACAAATTTTCTTGTTGTGAATGATCAGCATATTAAAATTTCCATGGGCGAGATTATAAAGATTGTATGATTAATCAGGGGCTGTTTACAGGAAATACAATGCAGAAACAGACGATTTCTGTCATAGTGAAAAAAGAGGAATGATGGAGAGAGGAGAGATAGTGATGATAAAAACGGTTGCTTCAGTAAAACTTCCGGTAAATGAAACATTAGAGATAAAGAAAAATAGATTTATACTAAAAGATGGAGGAAATGGAAAACGAATTAGTATTGTTACAGGAATTCATGGTGATGAATTGGAAGGACAATATGTATGTTATGAGGTGGCAAGAAGAATTCAGGAAAATCCTCAGTATTTGCATGGAACAGTAGATATTTATCCAGCAATGAATCCGCTTGGAATTGATTCAATTACAAGAGGAATTCCAGGATTTTGGCATTCAGCTGACAGAAGGAATCTTTCATTTAATGGAAATTCTCCGATGTCTGGAATTTTCTTAAAGAAAAAAATCATGGAGCATATGTGGAAAAAGGAGAAGAAATTGGATTAATTATCAATCTATTTACAGGAGAAAATATGGCAGAAATTATTGTGCCAGAGGCAGGACTTTTATTTACGATTCGTGAATATCCAATTGTGGACGAAGGTTCACTCCTTGCACGTATTTTGAAAGAGGCGAAGTAAAATCCGAATGATTGCTTTACAGAAGAATGGGAAGTCCCTGTTGTTACTAAGGAAGGAGAAGATTAAAATGGAAAAGACGACATTATATACAATACCGTCATTATATCGTGATGATTTCTGTATTCAGGGATACACGTTTGGAAAGGGAGAAAAATCGCTCTGTATACTTGGAAGTATGAGAGGAAATGAATATCAGCAGATTTATACTTGTTCGCGTCTCGTTCAAGTATTAAAAAAAATGGAGGAAGAAGGACGGATAGTATCTGGAAAAGAAATTCTTGTCGTGCCGTCTCTTAATCCATGTTCAATGAATATTGGAAAGCGATTTTGGTCAACGGATAATACTGATATCAATCGTATGTTTCCAGGGTATAATCTTGGAGAGACAACGCAAAGAATTGCGGCAGGTATTTTCGACGTTGTTTCTGAATATAAAAATGGAATTCAGTTTGCGTCATTTTATATGCCAGGAAGATTTTCTCTTCATGTTAGAATTATGAAGACAGGATTTGAAGAGGTGGAAAAAGGACGGACATTTGGGCTGCCTTATATTGTACTGCGTACTCCACGCCCATACGACACGACAACTTTAAATTATAACTGGCAAATATGGGAGACAGATGCATACAGTCTTTATACGACAACAACTGACCAGATTGATGAAGAAAGCAGTCAGAGTATGATGAGTGCAATTTTGCGTTTTATGAATGTAAATGAGATGATTAATTATCCAACCGATCAGCCAAGTTGGTCAACTGTATTCCGGGATGAGGAATTAGTGTCTGTCCGACCAAAAAATTCTGGTATTTTCCGAAGTAAAAAAAGTGTGGGAGAATCGGTGAAAAAGGGAGAGGTGATTGCATGGGTGTTAGATGCCTGTGAAGGAAAGGTAATAGAACAATTAGTTGCCTCCACAGACGAAAAAATTTTCTTTGCATTTGACCAGCCACTTGTATATGCAAACACAGCGGCAGTAAAAATACTTCCTGATGAATAATAATTATTATGCTTTGACTGTTCTAAGAGAAGATGGTTTGGAACTTGTCTTTTTGGACGAAGACGTCCAAATTATATTTTCTGATAACACTACGAGAGAAAAACATACAAAAATTGGAAGCAGGCAGAGGAGCGATGCATGTAATCCAAACAAAATATATGCAGCATAGGAAACAGCAGCACCAGCATGAAAACATACTAATGTTGTACCAAAAAACTTTGCTTTTTCTGCCTGTGCTGCATCTTTTGTGCAGAGATACTGAGTCATCGCAAGTACTGTCTGCTTTAAGTTATTTGTAGAAAAGATACAGGAACAATTATACCCTTTCGCTCCACCAAATACACACCATTGTAAAGCCAGAATGAAAAAGAGGGGATAAGTCGCAGCAAAACGGTTCATTTCCTTTGGAAAGAAGCTTACTGCAGTGACAGTAATTGCTTCAATAAGCAGTGTGGCACGACGCATACGGATATTTGTATACTTTGGAATAATCACACTCAGCGCAATTGCACTTGCATAGACGAGCAATGCAATAGCACGCAGCAGAAAATCTCTTATATTTCCGCCAATTAATGTAGTTATAATTCCAATCATATTTGCTGTCTGAGCAGCGGCAAATAAATCCGAGTAATTTAAAATGGAATAAGCTCCAAGAAATCCGCCGATAAAAGCCATCGTATAATGTATTGGTGTCTGAAATGATTTGCTATCCATAAAATATGTTCCCTTCTTTTTGTATGATCTAAAATCTTGTGCTATTATAGCATAAAAATTCATTTATGACACAAAAATTTTCTAGTATCTATAAAAAATTTTCTAAATCAGACATTTGGAATCCATTTTGCTGTTTTTGTAATTATTTGTTGTTTTCGTCAGAAAGTGGATCAATCTGATTTTTCAATACATGTCGTAAGAAGTATACGCAAAGAGCAAAGGAAAAAAGCTCTGCGATAGGAAATGACCACCAAATCGTATGAAGTCCGCCAAGTCGTGCAAGTAAAAACGCAGATGGAAGCAATACGACAAGTTGACGAATAACGGATACAATCAAACTTAAAAAGCCATGTGACAATGCTTGAAATACGGAGGAAGATACAATACAAAAGCCAGCAAGTAAAAAGCTGAAGCTGATTGTGCGAAGTGCTGGAATACCAATCTTTTCCATTGCTTCTGAAGCATTAAAAATAGCAAGAAGCTGTCTTGGGAAGATTTGAAAAATCGCAAATCCAATGAGCATAATGACAACTGCACAAATGACACTGAGTCGAATCGTATGATAAATACGAGATTTTTTTTGTGCTCCGTAATTATAAGCAATAATTGGAACCATACCGTTATTTAAGCCAAATACAGGCATAAATATAAAGCTTTGGATTTTGAAATAAACACCAAATACTGCAGTCGCAGTGGATGTAAATGCAATTAAAATTTTATTCATTCCAAATGTCATAACGGAACCAATGGAAGCCATAATAATCGATGGAATACCGACCGAATAAATATTTTTAACAATATATCCGGACCATTTGAAATTACGCAAAGAAATATGAATTTCTTTATTTTTTGTTATATTAAAATAAATTGCAAGAAGGGAAGCAATAATCTGACCAATAATAGTAGCAGATGCAGCTCCTGCAACTCCCATTTTTGGGAAACCAAACAGACCAAAAATCATAATCGGGTCAAGAAGCATATTAATTATTGCTCCAAGACCTTGTGTAATCATTGTATAAAATGTTTTTCCCGTTGCCTGCAGCAGTCGTTCTAATGTAATCTGGAATGCCATACCAAACGAACAAATACAGCAGATTTTCATATAAATTGTTCCATACTCAATAATCTGTGGATCTGAAGTTTGTACTGTGAAAAATAATTTACTGAAAAACAATCCGATCAAAAGAAATGCGAGATAACTGAATCCGCATAAAATAAGACCATGAACTGCAGTACTATTTGCACGCTCAGTATTTTTCTCGCCAAGACTTCTGGAAAGAAATGCATTAATACCAACTCCCGTACCAGTTAATACAGCAATCATTAAGTTTTGGATGGGGAATGCAAGAGAGACTGCGGTTAAAGCATTTTCATTAATCTGTGCCACAAACATACTGTCTACGATATTATAAAGTGCTTGTACTAACATGGAAATAACCATAGGAAGTGACATCGTAGCAAGTAATTTGGGAATAGGCATAACACCCATCTTGTTTTCTTGTGGCTGTACCTTTGCCATAATAGTTTCCTCCTTAAATAGTATTATCAGCTGTCGCCATACGCGCATCAGCGAAACACAATAAACGTTTCGTCTGGTTTCAGTATAGTATAGAGCGTTTGATATGTCAACAAACCAATTATTCTCTATAATCAGAATCGGACATTCGCAATCTGTATTGATGTTTTTTTGTTCTATGAAAAAAACTACTATTTGCTTAAATTAAAGAAATAAATTTAAGATGAAATTCGGAATTGAGAGTATTTTTTGGAGATACTCCGGTTGCTTTTGTAAATGCTTTCAAGAAATTACTGTAATCATTAAAACCACAGCGTTCACATGTTTCAGTCATACTATATCCATCGGTTAATAATGATCAAGCTTGTATACGCTAGTGTAAATTAATCGTAGGTTTTTGAAAAAATATAAAAAGAGAGAACACCAAATGTGATAGTATAAGTTTGCTTAAAAAAATACGTCACAAAGGAAAGGTGTTTTCTCATGAATAGTATAACTGAATTCGAGAAAAATGGTATCCCTAAAATTCTAGGAATCGTAGATTTATTTTATAAGGATTCCAGCAAACAGGCAGAGTTTGAAGACCGGCTGGAAGAAGTTGTCACAAAATTTATTCTTGATATCATGTCAGAAGCGTATACAAAAGTTAATACTGTTATCAAGGACAGCGATGAAAGAAAAAGCGAGTGGAATATCGTAAAAACAGAGGACAAAAAACTGCTCTCTGTAAAAATGTGAAGCTGGCAGACCAGTATCTTGGGATAAAACCGCATGAAAGGCTCACAGAGGGCGTAAAGGTAATATCCTTAAAGAGGCTGTACAGACGAATTATCGCCGTTCAGGGGCTGAATGCAGCTTTTTAAATACCCTGTCGAAAGAAGCAGTCATGAAATATCTGCATGCGTTGAGATTCCTGGAATATGAAACGTGGCCGGAAAAGAAAAGGATTGTAAAAACGTTGTTCATAGAAGCAGATGAAGATCACTGCAAGCTGTAGTATCAGGAGAAAAAAGGGGATCTTACCAAAAACGAAAATAACCGGAAAGATAACTACGTGCTCGCAAAAATAGTCTATGTGCATGAAGGAATCACATGCAGGGAATGTGTCACGAAAGAAGGTCAAAAACAGAAACGGCATGAACTGAAAAATCCGTATTATTTCAGTGGTCTGTATGAAGGGAAAGACAATGAAAAACTGTGGAATGAAGTCTATGATTATATCAGCCATGTGTATGATCTGGATCAGGTTGAACGGATTTATCTGATGAGTGACGGAGGAGGATGGATCAAGGCAGGACGGGAACTGTTGCGCGATGCCACGCATGTGCTGGATGAGTTCCTTGTGAAAAAATATCTGTTAAAAATGACGCGCCATATGCTAGACAGTGCAGAGGATGCGCGCAAAGAGATCTGCGGGATTCTCCGGAATGAAACACGGGAGAAATTTGAGGAAGAGACTGTGAAACTGATGTCATATACCAAGACAGAGGCAGAACGCAGACACGTAGAAGAAGGTGCGTCATACATCCTGAATAACTGGAGTGCGGCGAAAACACGTCTTGCAGGACGAAAATATGTTGTAGGCTGCAGGGCAGAAGGTCATGTAAGTCATGTTTTGGCAGACCGTATGACTTCCAGACCGATGGGATGGAGCCGCACAGGAGCTGATAAAATGGCTCATTTGCGGGCTTATTATTACAACCATGGAGATATGTTGGAACTGGTGCGGATGCAGAAAAAAGAACTTCCGCTGGCAGCTGGTGCTGAAAATGTCATTTGTAGTTGCCGGGATATTTTAAACAGTGAAAGTAATAAATCATACAGCAAGCGCGAACAGGAACTGCGAAAGTATTACGATACCATGCAGGCATCTGTTTCCGTGCAGGACAGAAAGATTGCCTATCTCGGAGGTCATATCGTGCTGTTTTAAGGTGCTTAAAACAGATGGTTCAAATATCTTTTGCGTAATTACCATACCACAGCAT
>JALFSR010000048.1 GCA_022778745.1 Clostridiales bacterium | reverse complement strand
TATAATGGTCTCATAAATTAAGACACTTTTTCGGACAGATTTTAATGAATCTGATATACTTAAACCAGTATGAGAGAAAGGATTCATTATCATGTCCAGACAAAGAAGAAATTTTAGTGCAAAATTTAAATCAGACCTTGTAATCGAGCTGCTAAAAGGAGAGAAAGATCTCAATACTCTTGCAGCTGAAAATAACATCCAACCCAATCTGCTCCGCAACTGGAAAAAGGAATTCCTAAGCAATGCGGCTGTTGTGTTCGACGACAAGCGTGAGGAGAATCTCAAAGAAAAGCTTGCCGAAGAGCGAAAAGAGAAAGCGGAGTATGCCAAAAAGGTTGGTCAGTTAACTATGCAGGTTGACTGGCTCAAAAAAAAATCTGAAGAAATTTGCGGACCTGACTACGAGAGTAAGTTTAGTCCAAAACCTTTTGACGACTAAGGAAATACCGGCTTCTGTGGGTGCCAAACTGCTTGATATCAATCGTACAAGCATTTATTACAAGGGCACTCCTGTATCAGAAGAAGAACTGTCCTGTAAAGAGATCATTGACCATCTTCATACTGACAATCCCACCTGGGGAGCAAGACAAATGTCTGCACAATTGAAAGCCCGTGGTTATCATGTTGGACGTCGCAAGGCAAGACGCTACATGAATGAGATGGATATTTACCCCATCTACCCAAAGATGAATCTTTCCAAGCGTATGCAGCAGGCTAAGGTATGTCCCTATCTTCTTCGCAATGCAGTCATAGACAGACCAAATCAGGCATGGTCTATTGACATTACATATATTCCGATCAAGCGCGGATTTCTGTATCTGACTGCCGTGATCGACTGGTATAGCCGTTGTATTGTCGGCTGGGAAGTAGATGACACACTTGATACCAGAATGGTTATCAACGCCTTGAAAAAAGCCTTCAAAGTGGCAAAACCTCAGATCCTGAACTCAGACCAAGGTTGTCAGTTTACAAGTCAGCAATACATTGACTTTGTAAAGGAAAACGGCATCCGCCAAAGCATGGATGGAAAAAGTCGCTGGGCAGACAACATCATGATTGAGCGTTGGTTCCGTAGCTTCAAGTATGAGGAAGCCTATCTGACGCAGTACAACAACATCAAGGAAGCAAGAGCTGCTATCGGACAGTATATCCACACCTACAACTTTGAGCGGCGCCATTCTGCACTTGATTACCAAACACCGGCTGAATGCTACTATCCGGCAATGTTGATGCCATATGTAGCTTAGCATATATTGGATCTGGGGAGTGATCCACTGTTCTCCCCATGTTCCTTATAACTTATCCACCATATCAGTTCATTATAAAAATCTCAGATTTTTGTCTTGACAACTGAACCATTATATAAGACATCAATCAGATCTTTCTTTTCATCTTCGCACATTTTATCCCAGATACCATTATCAATTACATCATTTAAGATTTTTGATGCGTCTCCCATTTTGGTGTTGCCTTCTTCATCAGTATCAATACACTGGATATCATATTTTGATTCAAATGATTTTAGAAATTTCTCATCTTTATCAGAATCGGGCAATACCTTAATCGTTGTAATTGATTCCTCTGGGATATCTATTAAGCTGTTGTTAAACAAAATCCGGTACAGATTTTTCACATTTCCATCTTTATCTAAATACTGTGCAATCATGGTCAGCAGACCGCATATTGAATTGCATGTATTTGTAAAAACAAATACCATCTGACCGATTTCTACATCTTCTTTTTCAATATTATTGTTTTCTTGCATATTTATCTTTCTCCTTTGATTTTATTTTTTTATTTTTATTGGATTTTTGCGGCGGAATTGCCGGATTGTTTTAGAAATGTTTCGGAATTACTACTTTGTCAAGATAGTTTGAAAGAATTTCTGCGTCTGTTCTTCGTAAACACAGCTTATGATTTCTAAATCGGGATAAATCATTTTCGCTAAATCCTATATTCTTTGCTATAGCTTTTGCACTCAAACCGCTTTCTACAATATCATTGAGCTTATCTCTTAATGCATCATAATCGAATTTTTCTTTATCAAGATTCATGTTTACCTCCCTATATTTATATTTGAATACTTGTTCTATTTCCTATATAACATTTGTGCTATTTTCACAAAAAAGCCAGTAATTCCAACAAAATATAAAGATTATTTTGTGCAATTTTACTGACTTTTGTACATTTACCTATTCAAATATCTATTCATTAATCTAAATGCCGACAAATATTTAGTCCCTTCATAATATACAACCGTAGTATCAACATTTGTATCAACATCTATCAAGACTTTCATTTCTTTCTTTGCCGTATCAATATGAATATATCCTTCTTCTTCCAGACAATTTAATAATAATTTGGCTTCTTTAACTCCTATACCAAGAATTTCAGCTACAATAGAATAGTTTACTCTATTTTCTGATTTTTCTTGAAACGGTACACCTATATTATTTTTGCCAGATAGTGATCTTATTCTTTTTTGCATCACATACAAAATATAAAGTGCTTTCCTTTTAGCAATATACTTCTCCTCGGATGTCGGAATTAATTCTTTAATACCAGATATATTATCTCGATAGATTATAATGTTTCCCATATTATCTATCGGTTGCAGGCATGGTATTTCTTTTAATCTGTTTAAACGTCTCTTTTCATTTTCATTTTTAAACTGGCTCATTGAATATCTCAATTTTTTATTTATTGTTTCTGCAAAAGTGTCTATCTGTTCCTGAGTATATTGTCTTTTCCTAAAATTTCCTTTCGCTCTTTGGATAAGTTCTTCCGGAAACATATTCCACAACAAATTAAAAACCGATATCTTATTTAAAAAGTATTCATCTGTATAACAAGTGAGTATACAACAGTCAATGATTATATCTTTTGAAACAGGTTTTTCATTATCCATCAATGCTAAAAAATCATTTCTGCACGAATCATAAAAAGATTTATACAAAGCAGAATAAGTTTCTTTCTTCTGACTATAGTTACTCTGATCATTTCTTTTTTCAATATTTATAATTTCCTGATATTTATAAAAAGTTTTCATCTTATCAGCAACCTGTTTATAAATATCTCTCTTGAAAATCGAATTATCCTTTGAATATAAAAACGTTTTAAAATCAAAATCAGGTACATCATAATCACTGACTTTTTCTTTCATTTCTCTCTGAATATACCAGCATATTTTATTCACCGTGCATGGATCATGATTAAAAAAAGAAACTTCGCCTTCTTTCCTCATCTCTTCCTTCTTTCTAAGTTTTTTATTTGCCGGAAGATACATTTCAAATTCTTGCTTTTTAATATTGTTTTCTTTAATATATCTTGCTATATTTGATGGAGTTTCAGTCTTTTGGCTTGTTTTTGGGAAGTCAATTACAAGAGAATCCACCACAGACATAATTTTAAGATAATCTTGTATGATTTCATTTTGTATTGTACCCCATATTGCGGTAATTTTATTTGTACAGTTGCCAATATCATTTTTAAAACCATTATTTTCGCTGATAATCTGTTCTTTGATATTTCCTATCTCCACATACTCATCAACTGGTTTATGTAAATTAAAATCTAAATTTGGATATATTGTATTTGCTTCACCATTTTCTAAAACTTTTTTAACTTCTTTACGTAAAACTTCATTATTAACTGTGGCAACAATATCACCATCTGTGTCGGCTGAGTTCATCCTTAATAGATTTGTGTCCCATATGGAAACAATTGTATTAGAATGTAAATATTTAAACCATTCGTTAACTTTTTGATTATCTACACAATTACCAATCCAATGTTCACGATATATATGCGGATTTCGCCATACGTTTACTGTATCAATGCCTTTCTTATTACAATAATTTGAGTAAATTTCATCTCTTTGTAATAGCCCGGTAACTTTGCTTTCGCCATGTGAAAATGCCCATTGCAATAATGCAAACGGATCAGAGCCAACAACAGTATAGTTTCCTTCTAAATATAACTTTCCTGTGTAACTTCTTTCTGTAGCTGCCAATAAACTCTTTTCTATTTTTTCTCTCACATACTTATCATTTGCTAATGACTGATTATAGTATAGAGCCTGATAATAAGGAGGAACTGATACTTTTTTTGCATCATCAGGGTCTTTGGTGTTAGAATATAAATAGTACAAGTCAAAATGAGAATTCCTAATCTAATATTTCATGGTACAATGTGGGTACCGCACTGAAGGAGGATCTCATTATGGCAAAGCACTATGACAAACAATTTAAACTGGATGCAGTCCAGTATTATCATGATCACAGAGACTTAGGACTGCAGGGCTGTGCATCAAATTTAGGAATCAGTCAACAGACATTATCACGTTGGCAGAAGGAGCTGCGTGAGACAGGTGATATTGAATGCCGTGGTTCCGGTAATTATGCTTCTGATGAAGCAAAAGAAATCGCACGATTAAAACGTGAACTTCGTGATGCACAGGACGCTCTTGATGTACTAAAAAAA
>JALFSR010000071.1 GCA_022778745.1 Clostridiales bacterium | reverse complement strand
GGATAGGAAAAAAGAGTTTGGATGAAAGTTTTGTGTGTAGTTTTGAAGGTACATTAGTACCGATATTCCTCGATAGCTCAGTCGGTAGAGCACGCGGCTGTTAACCGCGCTGTCGTAGGTTCGAGTCCTACTCGGGGAGTTGATTGACCGTAAATACAATGCTTGTATTTACGGTTTTTTTGTGTATGAAAATGAAATTGTGGGACATAGTAATGAATAGCAAACAAAAAAGGAGAAATGACTATGTACCATACAAAAATTCGTCAAATAATTGGAAGAGAAATTTTAGATTCCAGAGGAAATCCTACAGTAGAAGCACAGGTGGAACTTGGAGATGGAACGATTGCGACGGGAGCAGCTCCAAGCGGAGCATCAACAGGAATATTTGAAGCATTAGAGTTAAGAGATCAAGATGATAAGCGGTATCATGGAAAAGGCGTAAAAAAGGCAGTAGAAAATATTAATCATATCATTCATCATAGTTTAGTTGGAAAAGATGTCAGTGATATTTATGAAATTGATCGTATTATGATGCAGGAAGATGGAACACAAGATAAATCAAATCTTGGTGCAAATGCAATTTTGGCAGTTTCTATTGCATGTACTCGTGCAGCAGCAAATGCACTTTATGTACCGATGTATCGGTTTTTAGGAGGAATCAATGCAAATACGCTTCCCGTACCAATGATGAATATTTTAAATGGTGGGGCACATGCATCGAATACAGTCGATGTACAAGAATTTATGATTATGCCAGTTGGAGCATGCTGTTTTAAGGAAGGACTTCGCTGGTGTGCAGAAGTGTTTCATTCATTGGCAAAATTATTAAAAAAGGAAGGTCTTTCTACTGCTGTTGGAGATGAAGGAGGATTTGCACCAAACTTAGATAGTGATGAGGAGGCAATCCGCTATATTTTAAGAGCAGTGGAGATGGCAGGATATGAGCCTGGAAAAGATTTTTTACTTGCGATGGATGCCGCATCTAGTGAGTGGAAAGGCGAAGGCTGTTATTTTCTTCCAAAGAGCAAACAGACATTTACAACGGATGAATTAATTGACCATTGGGGAAGACTTTGCAGAAAATATCCAATTTGTTCAATTGAAGATGCGTTAGATGAAGAGGATTGGGATGGATGGAAAAAGTTGACAAAAGAGCTTGGAAGTAAAATTCAATTAGTAGGAGATGACTTGTTTGTTACAAATATACAGCGTCTAAAAAAAGGAATTGAGTTGGAGTGTGGAAATTCTATATTGATTAAGTTGAATCAGATTGGGACGATATCAGAGACATTAGATGCAATGAAAATGGCACACCGTGCAGGATATACGACTATTGTATCACATCGTTCAGGAGAGACAGAAGATACAACGATTGCTGATTTAGCAGTAGCATTAAATGCAGGACAAATTAAAACAGGTGCACCAAGCCGAAGTGAACGAGTAGCGAAATACAATCAATTGCTTAGAATTGAAGAAGAGATCGGAAAAAATACATGTTATTTAGGAAAACAGGCACTCCCTTTCTTCCATAGAAAATTTGAGTAAATCTTTATAATTTAGACAATAGTGGATTGCCATATGCAAAATGAGACAATGGGTATTTTATCTCATATTATTGTATAAGAGAGAAGAAAGAGCTTGTTTCTTTAGAAGTTTCTGAGAATAGTTGACAAATCTTTCTAAATTTTCTACAATAGAATTATAAAAATCGAAAAAGTAGAAGAAATGATGATAGAAAAGTGGAGGATTTGCTATGAAAGCAGGAACGTTAATAAAGACTGGTCTGGCAATTACAGCAGCCGCTGCGATAACAAAGACTGTTTTAGAGAAGAAAACAGAGAAGGAAGCACAGCAGCAGGCGGCAAAAAAAGAAGTTGCAGAGCGTGATTATGCAGATCGCAGAGCATATTTTGTAGGAGGAGGTTTGGCAAGTATGGCAGGAGCTGCCTATTTGATTCGTGATGCCAAATTTCCAGCAAATCAGATTACAATTTATGAAGGAACATCTATAATTGGAGGAAGCAATGACGGAATCGGAACACCAAAAGGAGGGTTTGTATGTCGCGGCGGACGAATGTTAAATGAAGAGACGTATGAAAACTTCTGGGAATTGTTTGATAGTATTCCGTCATTGGAATTTCCAGGAAAGAGCGTGACAGAAGAGATTTTAAACTTCGATCATGCTCACCCAACTCATGCAAAAGCCCGTTTAGTTGATCGAAACGGTAATATTTTAAATGTAAAAAATATGGGATTTCGCATGAAAGATCGGCTGTTATTGCTAAAACTGATGAAAACATCAGAAGAAGAGCTAGATGATATGACAATTGAAGAATGGTTTGAAAATGATCCACATTTCTTTGAGACAAACTTCTGGTATATATGGCAGACGACATTTGCATTTCAAAAATGGAGCAGCTTATTTGAGTTTCGCCGTTATATGAATCGTATGATATTTGAATTTAGTCGTATTGAGACATTAGAAGGAGTAACAAGAACTCGTTTTAATCAATATGACAGTATTATTCGCCCATTGGAACAATATTTGACAGAACAAGGGGTTATAATTAAGAAAAATAGTATTGTAAAAGATATTGACTTTACAGAAGATATTATAACTACGGCGAAAACAATTCATTTAGAAAAAAATGGCATACCAGTGGCGATTGAACTTCACCAAGATGATTTATGTTTTGTCACAAACGGATGTATGACAGACAGTGCGACGCTCGGAGACTTGCATCATGCTGCGCCAGAGCCGACAAAAGAGCCAATTTCTGCACTTCTTTGGAAGAAAATTGCGTCGAAAAGGTCTAATTTAGGAAATCCAGATCCATTTTTTGGAAATAAAAAGCAGTCAAATTGGGAAAGCTTTACAGTGACAATGAAAGGAGATCATCTGCTAAAGATGATTGAAAATTTTTCAGGAAATGTGCCAGGAAACGGTGCTCTTATGACATTTCGAGATTCTTCCTGGCTTATGAGTATTGTTGTTGCTGCTCAGCCACATTTTGTGAATCAAGAAGCGAATCAGACGATCTTTTGGGGCTATGCGCTTTATACCGATGTTCCTGGAAACTATATAAGAAAATCGATGAAAGATTGTACAGGAGAAGAAATCTTGACAGAATTTTTATATCATATTCATATGCTGAATAAAAAAGAAGAAATTATGAATGATGTTATAAACGTAATTCCTTGTATGATGCCATATATAGATGCACAATTTCAGCCAAGAAAGATGAGCGATCGTCCGTATGTCGTTCCAGATGGTTCTACAAATTTTGCAATGATTAGTCAATTTGTAGAGATTCCCGATGATATGGTATTCACAGAAGAATATTCGGTTCGGGCTGCAAGAATTGCGGTTTATGAGCTATTAAAGATTCATAAAGAAATTTGTCCAGTGACGCCATATAACCGTCGTCCAAGCGTATTGGCAAAGGCAGTATACACGTCATTTCGGAAACAATGATGCCTCTTATTTTTCTGTTTATTTCTTAAAAATTCATAAAAATTTCATTGTATTTCATTTCTTGCCGACTTATAATGAAATAACAGAAAAGTTGAAAAAGCGTTTTATATTCGTATGAAAATGCATATCAGTAAGACTTAGAAAGATAATAAGAGAGGTTAAGAAAAATGAAAGAAAAATTTTATCGTTTTATGCAGGGACGTTACGGTGCAGATCAGTTTTCTCAGTTCTTGCTTATTACAGCAGTTATTATACTTGTAGTGAATATGTTTGCAAGGAATGGATTGCTGCAGTTGATTCCATTTGGTATTTTAATTTATACATATTTTCGGATGTTTTCCAAGAATATAACAGCAAGAGCAAAGGAAAACCAAAAATATTTGCAGATGACACAAAAAATACGACAAAGTTTTATGAATATAAAACAACTTTCCAAATATCATATTTATAAATGCCCTTCCTGCGGACAAAAGATTCGTATTCCAAGAGGAAAAGGAAAAATAGAAATTACTTGTCCTAAGTGTAAAAATAAATTTATAAAGAAAAGCTGAGGTGGATTATGTTTGGGTATGTCACAATCAATAAACAAGAATTAAAAGTAAAGGATTTTGAGACATATCAAGCATTTTATTGCGGGTTATGTGAACGATTAAAAAAGCGCCATGGGCTGTCAAGTGGATTTCTGCTCACGTATGATATGACATTTTTGGCGATGCTTCTTAGCAGTCTTTACGAAGAAGAAGGAAAAGAAGAAAAATGGCATAGATGCATCATGCATCCAATGGAAAAGAAGAAAGTTATTTACAATGAATTTTTAGACTATGCGGCAGATATGGATGTATTGCTTTGTTATCATAATTTAATGGATGACTGGATTGATGATCATGATTATAAGAAATTTTTACTTGCCAGATCATTTAAAAAGAGGTATTATAAAATAGCATCTATGTATCCGCGTCAAAGTAGTGCGATAAAAAAATATATCAAACATCTGCATCGCTGTGAACAACAAAATAATCAAGATTTGGATTGTGCTGCAGGACTTACGGGAGAACTTTTGGCAGAGATTTTTGTGTATCGAGACGATATATGGAAACAAAATTTACACCAAATGGGATTTTTCCTCGGAAAGTTTATTTATTTAATGGATGCATATGAAGATGTAATGAATGATAAAGAGAAAAATAATTATAATCCATTTCTTTCTATGGCGGAGCAATCCGATTTCGACCAAAACTGTCAGATCATATTAAACCTAATGATGGCAGATTGTTGTCAGGCGTTTGAACGGCTTCCAATTATAGAGTACGGGGATATTTTAAGGAATATTTTGTATTCTGGTGTATGGATAAAGTTTATCCAAGTGAGAAAAGCCAAGGAGGAAAAGGCAGGAGAGAAAAACAATGATATATGATCCATATAGTGTATTAGGTGTTTCCAGAGACGCCACTGATGATGAGATAAAAAAGGCATATCGAAAATTAAGCCGTATTTATCATCCAGATGCAAATATAAATAATCCAAATAAAGCACAGGCGGAAGAAAAATTTAAAGAAATTCAGCAGGCTTACGATCAAATTATGAAAGAGCGTGAACAAGGGACACGCAGCAGTTATACTGGAGGTTATGGAAGCTATGGTGGCTTCGGCAGTTATGGAGATCAGTACAGAGGGACAAATCAAAATCAATATGATGGTTCAATTGAGATGCAAGCTGCTGCAAATTATATTAATGCAGGTCACTACAGAGAAGCATTAAACGTGTTAAATTCTATAAAAAATCGAGATGCCAGATGGTATTTTTTCAGTGCAGTTGCAAATTCCGGTATTGGAAATAATATTCATGCGCTGGAACATGCGCGGCAGGCAGTCAATATGGAACCAAATAATCTTCAGTATCGTTCTTTGCTGCAGCGTTTGGAGTCAGGTGGTCAGTGGTATCAGACGATGGGAAGCAATTATGGAAGAGATTCCATGATGGAGGCGGATTGGTGCACAAAAATTTGTCTTTTGAATTTAGTATGTAATTGTTGTCTTGGCGGAAGAGTTTGTTGTATTTAAAGAGTATAAAGGGTAGCTGGCATTATGCCAGATACCCTTTCATTGTTTTTAAGGCATTTTTTTCTAAACGGCTGACTTGAGCTTGAGAAATATGAATTTCTTTTGCTACTTCCATCTGTGTTTTTCCCTCATAAAAGCGCATATTAATAATATTCCGTTCTCGTTCTGGAAGTTTTTGCAATGCTTCATTCAGCGAAATTTCTCGAATCCAATTCTCCTCTTTATTTTTTTTATCGCTGATCTGATCCATCACATAAAGTGTGTCACTGCCATCACTGTAGACAGGATCATATAAACTAATGGGGCTTTGAATGGCATCAAGCGCAAATACAATCTCCTCTTTGCTGATACCAACTTCATCTGCAATTTCACATATTGTTGGTTCTCGGTCTTGTCTTTTCATAAGCTGTTCTTTTGCGTAAATGGCTTTATATGCAGTATCACGCAGAGAACGAGAAACACGAATGGAATTATTATCACGTAAATAGCGACGCACTTCACCGATAATCATTGGCACTGCATAAGTTGAGAATTTTACTTGTAATGAGATATCAAAATTATCAATTGCTTTAATAAGTCCAATACATCCGATTTGAAATAGATCATCAATATTTTCTCCATTTCCAGCAAAGCGTTGGATGACACTGAGAACGAGTCGGAGATTCCCTTTAATGTATTGCTCCCGCGCGGCTAGATCCCCTTGTTTAATCTTTTGAAAAAGGGCATCCTTTTCTTCATTATTAAGCAGCGGGAGATGAGTCGTATTTACGCCGCATATTTCTACTTTATATATTGCCATACAAGCACCTCCTATTTTCAATGATGCACGATTTCGAGGATGTTTATACGAGTTTTTATTAGGTTATAATTTCCATTTTTACCAGATGTTCTACCGCATGAAGAAGGTAAAAATATTTGCTTTACTGCATCAAAACGGATTGTTAATAGTTACTTGACCTTAAATACATAGGGTTGATTTCTTAAAATCAGTCTGATATAATGTGGGTCAGTAAAGAAATATAACAAAAAGAAAAAGGAGAATATTATGAAGAAAACAATTGCTGGTGTTGCCTTCCTCATATTATTAACAGGATGTACGAATCAAAATCAAACTGCTAATCAAACATCATTGCAGCAGTCTATTGAACAGGCAGGAACGATATCAGAAAATACTTTAACGACGGAAGAAATTTTAACCTCTAATATAGAAGAAACTGTTACGGTTGAGAAAATGAAGGATAGTTTAAAAAAAGATTTATCACAAGGCTGGAAAAAGGCGGAAAAGACAGTTTATACAACACAAATGATCTCATTATATGAAAAACCATCGCTTAAATCAAGCGTATGCTCAGTAATCGGACCAGGGGATGCCCTAAAGCAGACGGCAGTGCAAAAGGGATGGGTAGAAGTAGCATTTAATGGAAAGAAATATTATGCGCAAAGTCAGTACATAACCGAGCAAAAACCAAAAAATGCATGGGCTGTTTCTCATGCAGAAAGTATTCAGCCATTAGATGAAAAACAGATTCAGGAAATCAGTTCGATTGACGCAACAGTAAAGGGATATGGAAGTGGAAAAAATAGAGATGAGAACAATCGTCCGTTTATGCCAGTATCACTTCAGGAATACTATCGCTCAAAAGGTTATAATGTTACATTTATTGGGGATAATACAAAATATGTATTTCTTACATTTGACATGGGATGGGAATATTCCAATGACGGTGTGCGCAATACGGAAAAATTATTAGATTTATTAAAGGAAAAAAATGTAAAAGCCGCATTTTTTGTAACTTATGAGTATGTCAACCAGCATAGCAAAGATTTAGTGCAGCGAATGATTGAAGAAGGGCATGTTGTTGGAAGTCATGGATATGATCATCCATATAATGGAATTCCTTCCCTTCCTTTGCAAGAACAGATTCAAGATACACTAAATATGCAAAAATATATAAAAGATATGTTTAATTATGATATGTATATGTATCGTTTTTCATCTTCTTATTATAGTGACAGATCAATTGCAATGGTAAATAAAATAGGATATCATACATCATTTTGGTCAGTTGAGTCGGTTGACTGGGAAGTGGATAATCAGCCTGACCCAGCAGCATTAATGCAGGAGTATATGACAGAACTGCACCCAGGAGCAATTTATATGATGCATGCAGTGTCCAACAGTAATATGCAGATTATGAGTGATTTTATTGATAAAGTGAGAGAGAACGGATACGAATTTGGATATTACTGCAGATAATAAGGAAACAATGAAGTAGATTTTGAATGTTTACTTTACAAAATAGAAACGGGGTATTTATTTTATGAATCAGTTAAAAAAGAGATCAGAAATTGACGTGCAGCATAAATGGGACTTAGAAGCAATGTATGAAACAAAAGAGCAGTGGGCAGAAGATTATGCATATGCAGAACAGTTATTAGATCAAGTATTTGAACAGAGAGTGACAATGAAAGAACATTTAAAAGAGACTTTGGATCAATATTATAAAGCACTTCGGCTTGTGGATAAAGTTTATGTGTATGCATCACAGCATCACGATCAAGATACTGCTGACAGCAAAGGACAAGAGATGTTTATGAAGGCACAAAACTTATCTGTGAAAACAGGCACAAAGACATCTTATATTAAACCAGAGATTTTATCGCTTGGAGAAGAGTGGCTGGAGCATGCGATTCAGACAGAAGAAGGACTTGACTATTATGAACGAATGATAAAAGAAATTATTCGTCAGCATGACCATGTGCGTTCCGCAGAGGTAGAAGAGATGCTTGCTGATGCAGGGGATCTTGGTCAGGCACCAAAAGACATTTTTACTTTTTTAACAAATGCAGATATGCGTTTTGGGGAGATTTTAGATGAAAATGGAGCGACTGTGCCTGTGACATCTGGAAATTTGGTTGTTTTTTTAGAAAATCAAAATAGAGAAATTAGAAAAACTGCATTTGAAACGTATTATAAGCATTTGGCTATGTTCAAAAATACAGTGGCAGCATCGTATTATGCAAACATAAAGCAGGCAGTCTTTTTTGCGAAAGCAAGACGCTATCCTTCTACTCGTGCGATGTATTTAGACAACGTAAATATCCCAGAACAAGTATATGATAATTTAATTGAAACAGTTCATGAGCATATGGACAGTATGTATCGCTATGTGCAGCTGCGTAAACGTGTATTGGAAGAAGTGCATATGTATGACATATATGTTCCGCTTGTATCTGAGGAAACGAGTCAGTATACGATAGAAGAGGCAAAACAGATTGTACTTGATGCTCTTTCAGTTATGGGAGAAGATTATACAAATATTTTAAAAGAAGGGTTTGAAAATCGCTGGATTGACGTATATCCAAATGGAGGAAAGAGAACGGGTGCATATTCTTGGGGATGTTATGATTCACATCCATATGTATTACTGAACTTCCAAGGTACATTAGATGATGTATTTACATTGGCACATGAGATGGGGCATTCTATTCACAGTTATTATTCACATAAAACGCAGGGATTTGCCTACGCAAGTTATGAGATTTTTGTTGCAGAAGTTGCCTCTATTTGCAATGAAGCATTGTTAATGAAATATTTGCTTGCAAATACAAAAGATCCAAAGCAGAAAGCGTATTTATTAAATCAATTTCTTGATAAGTTTAAGGGTACGATGTTCCGTCAGACAATGTTTGCGGAATTTGAGAGAGAAACCCATCGGCTCGTTGAAAACAATGTGCCGCTTACCGCAGATCTGCTCTGTCAAACATACAAACAATTGAATGAACAATATTTTGGTTCAGATATAATTGTAGATGATGAAATTAGTATGGAATGGGCAAGAATTCCTCATTTTTATCGACCATTTTACGTTTATCAGTATGCTACTGGCTTTGCAGCAGCAATTGCACTCTCAAGCCGTATTTTAAAAGAAAGAGGATCCGCATTAGAAGACTATAAAAAGTTTTTAAAAGGCGGTTGTTCGATGGATGCAATTGATTTATTAAAAACAGCAGGAGTTGATATGACAAAACCAGAGCCGATTAAAGAGGCATTGGATGTGTTTGAGCAGTTATTAAACGATTTGGAACAGATATTGTAAGAAAATAGTAAGAAAATTAATCGGATTTTCCTCTATAAATTTTGAATTTTTATGGTATAATAACAATAGTATTGTAAAAATTAATACAGAAATGATCTGTTAGGAGGAAAAAAATGAAGTTATATGATGCGATTTATAAGAGGCGATCGGTTCGCAAATTTCAAATGACTCCACTAGAAGACGGGAAAATAGACAAAATGAAACAGTTTATTCAAAATGTTCAGCCGTTTACTCCTAATCTTATGTATGAAGTGGAAATTGTTGCATTGCCGAAAGAAGTAAAGGGATATTTTATAGTCAAGGCACCGTATTATATTGTATTTAGCAGTGAAAAACATGCCGATGCATATAAAAATGCTGGTTATATATTAGAACAGATTGTTCTTTATTTGACAGCGAGAGGAATTGGAACTTGTTATCAAGGAGCCGCAAAGATTCCAGAACAGTTATTAAAAACACCAGATTCTATGGAGTCTTTAATGATAGTAGCGTTTGGAAATCCAAAGAATGAATGGAAACAAGTCGATACGACGCAAAAGCGGTTTCCAATAAAGCAATTGACGCACTGGGAGACAAATCCGACCGATTCTTATATGAAAATTTTGGAAGCTGCATCATTGGCTCCATCTAGTTTTAACAGTCAGCCGTGGCGATTTGCAGTAGAAGAAAACCAGATTCATATTTTTCAGAAAAAAAACTTTTTGTCATCCGTACAGAAATTAAATGAAGTTGATATGGGAATATGTATGCAGCATTTAATGCTTGCAGCGGAAGAATTATGGCTCAATGCAACGATAGAAAAAACTACATATTTTTCCGGAAAAGTATTGAAAAATTGTGAATATGTCGCTACAATGAAGATGGAAAAAAATTAGTGTTATCTCAAAGAGGAGATTTATTATGAATAAGCAATGGAAATGGATCGTTGCCTTTTTACTTGCAGCATTGCTTATGACATCAATTGGAATTATGCTGCACGTAGGAAAAATGGATAAGTTCAGGCATGAACAGTTAAGACAGCAGAGTTCAGATACACAAAAAGAACAGCAAGATGAGACAAAAAGTTCAGCTATGGTGCAGGAACCGATGAGTGAAGTTGAGCCTTTGGAATTATATGAGGGCGGTATTCACATTACAAAATTACGAGTAAATCATCTGGAAAATCCACTTGGATATGACTTAGAACAGCCAACATTTTCGTGGGTTACGACAGCAGAAAGAGAGTCTGCGAAAGAGCAGGCAGCGGCACAAGTAGTTATATTGGAAGGGACAGATGTTATATTTGACAGTGGAAAACAATCAAATATGAATCAGTTATGCTATATACCAAATCTAAATCTAAAGCCATATACTCGTTATGAATGGCAGGTGAATGTTTGGGCAAAAGATGGCTCTTTCAGTACAAGTGAAAG